>DASTJE010000147.1:0-6982 GCA_035716845.1 Burkholderiaceae bacterium | reverse complement strand
CCCACGCTCTCGTTGGCGGCGGCCTTGCCGTGGCTGGTGAGCAGGTTCCAGACGATGTCGTCGTCCATGCGGAAGCGGCACAGCAGGGTGTTGGTCTGGGCGATCTTCATCGTCTGCGCCGGGGTCAGCGCGTCGAGCATCGTGGCCGTCTCCTCGTTGATGCCCAGGCGGTAGAGCGCCTGCTCGCGGTCGACGCGGATCAGGCTCTTGGCCAGCATCAGGTAGGACAGGTTGGCTTCGCGGATTTCGGCGAGGATCTGGTCGGCGGTCATGTCGTCTGCTCCAGGGGTGTGGTGTGTCGCGATGAGACGGACTGTAGGGATCGGCACACGAATGCAACAGCAGGTATCGGCCATCCCTTGAGTCCACTTCCTTCCATGCCGCGTGTAGGACAAATTCCTACAAGACCGCCCGTGGGCTCAGTCCCGGCGGCGCCGATGCCGGCGTCCCCACTTGGAGGGGGGCGGAGGAGCAGTGGGAACAGCCCCCCGGCCCGGCGCGGCCCACGGCCGCCCGGGTCGAGCGGCTCAGGCGTTGGCGCTGGCGCGCACCTCGGCCACGGTGGTCAGGCCAGCCAGCACCTTCTCGATGCCGTCCTGGCGCAGCGTGCGCATGCCCTCGGCCATGGCCTGGCGCTGCAGTTCCTCGGACTTCGCGCCCATCTGGATCATGCGCCGCAGCGAGCGGCTGACGCTCATCAGCTCGTGCAGTCCGACGCGGCCGCGGAATCCGGTGCCTTCGCAGTGCGCGCAGCCCGCCGACTGCTGCAGCCTGAGCCGACCCTCGTGGCCGAAGCGCTGGAGCCAGCCCTCGCGCACGGTCTGGGGCGGCGGTGCCAGGCCGTCGGGGAAGGCGTGCAGCCAGTCCTGCAGCAGTTCATCGACCTCCTCGGGCCGCGCGTCGTGCGCCTGCACGCAGTGCGGGCACAGGCGTCGTACCAGGCGCTGCGCGAGCACGGCCAGCAGCGAGTCGCCGAAGTTGAAGGGGTCCATGCCCATGTCGAGCAGCCGCGTCACGGTGTCGGGCGCGCTGTTGGTGTGCAGGGTCGACAGCACGAGGTGGCCGGTCAGCGAGGCCTCGATCGCGGTCTGCGCGGTCTCGGTGTCGCGGATCTCGCCCACCATGATCACGTCGGGATCGGCGCGCACGAAGGCGCGCAGGGCCTTGGCGAAGGTCCAGTCGATCTTGGGGTTGACCTGCACCTGGCGCAGGCCCGCCTGGGTGATTTCCACCGGATCCTCGGCGGTCCAGATCTTGCGCTCGGGCGTGTTGATGTGGGCAAGCGCCGAGTGCAGCGTGGTGGTCTTGCCGCTGCCGGTGGGGCCCACGCACAGCACCATCCCGTAGGGCCGCTCGATGGCCGCGCGCAGGCGTTCGTGGTTGTCCGGCGACAGCCCGAGCTGGTCCATCGACAGCGCCACGGCCGACGAGAGCAGGCGCATCACGACGTCCTCCAGCCCGTTGCTGGTCGGGACCGTGGCCACACGCAGCTCGAGCCGGTGCTGCGGCGAGAAACGGGCGAAATTGATCTTGCCGTCCTGCGGCTTGCGGCGCTCGCTGATGTCGAGGTCGCACATGATCTTGATGCGCGCCACGATGGCGGACCGGTAGGTGTGCGGCAACTCCAGGTAAGGGCGCAGCACACCGTCCTTGCGGAAGCGGATGCGCACCTTCTCGCGACCGGGATGCGTCTCGACATGGATGTCCGAGACGCCCTGCGCCGCCGCGTCGACGATGGCGGTGTTGACCAGGCGCACCAGCGAGTTGTCGGACTGCTCGATGGTGGGCTCGTCGTCGGACCCCTGCTGCTGTTGCTGGATCTCGAGCGTCTCGACCAGCTTGCCGGCATCGACGGCCTCGAACGGCAGCAGTTCGTCGCGCTGCGAGGGCTGCGCGGTCCAGGGGTCGTTGCGGGCGCGCGCGTAGGCCGTCGCGATGGCCATCTCGAGCGCCTCGCCGTGCGCCAGCGAGGGCACCACGCGCAGCTGCGTCACGAACTCCAGCTCGTCGAGGACGGCGCGGCGCGACGGGTCGGCCATGGCCACCAGCAGCTGGCCGTTGCGCAGCAGCAGCGGCAGCACCTGCACGCGGCGCGCCAGCGCGAAGGGCAGCGCCCGCACGGCATCGGCCTCGATCGGGAACTCCCGGATGTCGACCACCGGATAGCCCATCTTGCGCGCCAGGGCAAGCTGCAGGTCCTCCCGCGACACCAGCCCGTTGCGCACCAGCAGCTCGCCCAGCGGCACCGAGCGGTCGGCCTGCTGCTGCTCGAGCGCCTGGTCCAGCTGGTCCTGGGTCACCATGTTGAGCGCGATCAGCGCCTCGCCGATGCGCACCACCGGCATGCGTGCCTGCTGGTCGATGGCCGCCAGCAGCTGCTCGGCGCTCACCACGCTCTTGGCCAGCAGCAGCTCGCCCAGCTTGCGGTGGCGCAGCCGCTGCTGCTCGGCGGCCACGGCATCCACCTCCTCGGTGGTCAGTGCGTGCTGCTGCACCAGCAGCTCGCCGATGCGCTGGCCGATGTCGTAGTGCTCGAGCGCGGCGCGCGGCACGAAGCTGCGCAGCACGCCGCCGGCCTCCTCGGACGGCGGGAACAGGTACAGGCCTTCGGCGCTCTCGACGTACCCGACCGTGCGGCCATTGAGCGTGCCTCCGCCCGCGAGGCGGATCGTGTAGTCCAGGGCAGGCGCCGGTCCGAGCAGCGCCGCGTGGGGATCGTCCTCGGCCGGTGACGCGGGCAGCCAGGTCGTGCACAGGGTGAGGCGCCGGAACTGCGAGAAGCGCAGGTCCATTTCCATCCCACGCGGCAGCACCCGCACGCGCAGGCAGCCGCTGGCCGGGTCGAACCCGAGCAGCGTGGCGCGGATGGCCGCGCTGGTCAGGCCCTCGATGTCGCAGGCCACGTCCTGCCAGGGCGGCACCAGGCCGAAGCCGGCATACGGCGGCGCCGGCCAGCGCCAGGGCGACGCGGGCACGTCCGTCGAGGCCGACGCACGGCGAGGAGGAACGGACAGGTCGGACATGGGTGAGCCAGGGGAGGGGCAGTCTCGGGCATGCTAGGGCGCACGCCCGGCGCGTGATGCGCGAAACAGCCCGCGGTTTGGCCGCCAGTTCCGGCGGCGCACCCCACGCCTCAGTGCCGCGTGACGTTCTCGGCCCAGATGTCCAGGCCCAGGCGCGAGGGCAGGCTGCCCAGCGCGAAGCGCAGCGCGCCGCTCGGGGCCAGCACCGGCGTGATCTCCACGCCGGCCGACTGCGACAGGTGCTGCAGCGCGGGGATGCGGGCCAGGTCGTCGATGGCCACCACCAGGCGGCGGCCCTCGAGCATCAGCGGCAGCACGCGCTGGTGCGCCATCACGTCGACCGGCAGGCGTGCCATGACGTCGGGGTCGAGCGGGAAGCGACCCAGGTCGACCAGCGGGTAGCCCATCTTGAACGCCAGCGCGGTCTGCAGGTCGTTCTCGTCGATCACACCCTGCTCCACCAGGATGCCGCCCAGCGGCACGCCGGGCCGCCGCCGCTGCGCGTCCAGGCCGCGCTGCAGCTCGCGCGGGGTGACCAGGCCGAGCTCGACCAGCGCCTCGCCGACGCTGCGCAGGCGCGCGGTGCGCTGCGCCGCGAGGGCGGCGCGCAACTGCTCGGGGGTGTGCGCCCAGCGTTCGGCCGCCGCCTCGGCCACCGAGCGGCCGAAACTCATGGACACGCCACTGGCCGCGGGCACGAAGTGCTGCAGCACCGACTCGCCATCCTCCGCCAGCTCGTACAGGAACCAGCCGGCCTGCTCGCGCACATGGCCCAGCGTGCGGCCCGCGAGCTCGGCGCCCTCGGCAAACGCGGCACGGTAGTCGCGCTCCTGCGATGCCGCGCGCACGCGCTCGTACGGCGCATCGGGCGAGGCCTTGGCCATCTGCCAGGGCGTCGTCAGGGTCAGGCGCCGGAAGCGCGCGAACGGCACCTCGACGGCGGCGCGCTGCGCCGCACTGCGAAAGCGCAGCGTCTGCTGCGCAGGATCGAACGCCTCCATCTGGCCCTCGAGGCGCGCGCCGTTGAAGGTCTCGATGCAGCACGGCTGCGCGCCTTCGACCCGCGGCACCAGCTGGTGCCGCCGCGCGAAAGGCGGCATCGGCCACGACCAGCCGAGCAGCTCGGGCGGCAGCTCGATGGTGGGCAGGGGCAGGTCCAGGCGTTTCACGTTCGGCAGGGGCGTCTCCGTGGCATCGGCTGCCGTGAACGACTCTTGACAACCGCGCTGTTGCAAAGCGTAACGTCCCCCCGCACAAATGCGCGTGAACGATTCACGCTTTCGCCCGTCGCGGGAGATTGCCGCGCGGCCGCAGGGCCGGGACGGACTCAGCGCGACATCACGGTCTGCGGCAGCAGCGTGACGATGCCGGGGAAGGCGGTGACCAGCACGATGGCTGCGGCCATGCACCAGAAGAAGGGCATCGTCACCTTGGCGATCCAGCCGATCTCGCGCCCGGTCATGCCCTGCAGCACGAACAGGTTGAAGCCCACCGGCGGCGTGATCTGCGCCATCTCCACCACCAGCACGATGAAGATGCCGAACCACAGCGGGTCGATGCCGGCCTTGACCACGGTGGGCATCACCACGCCGATGGTCAGCACCACCATCGAGATGCCGTCGAGGAAGCAGCCGAGCACGATGTAGAACACGGCGAGCACCAGCAGCAGCTGCCACTGCGTCAGGCCCAGCGTGGCGATCCACTCCGCGAGGTGGCGCGGCAGGCCGATGTAGCCCATCGACAGCGTCAGGAAGGCCGCGCCGGCCAGGATCAGCGCGATCATGCAGTACAGACGCGTGCCGCCGAGCAGCGAGTCCTTGAAGGTCTGCCAGTTGAGCGACCCCTGCGCCGCCGACAGCGCGAGCGAACCCACCACCCCCACCGCCGCCGCCTCGGTGGCGGTGGCGATGCCGGTGTAGATCGAGCCCAGCACCGCCACGATCAGCAGCACCACCGGGATCAGATGGCGCGACTCGTGCACCTTCTGCCCGAAGCTCATGGCCGAGTCGGCCGGCGGCACCAGCGCCGGATGGCGCAGCGCCCACCACACGAGGTAGCCCGAGAACAGGCTGGCCAGCATCAGCCCCGGCAGCACGCCGGCCATGAAGAGCTGGGCGATCGACACCTCGGCCGCCACGCCGTAGACGATCATGATGATCGAGGGCGGGATCAGCAGGCCCAGCGTGCCGGCGCCGGCCAGCGAGCCGATCGCGATGTCGTCGGGGTAGCCGCGCCGCTTGAGCTCGGGCAGCGTCATCTTGCCGATGGTGGCGCAGGTGGCCGCGCTCGAGCCCGACACCGCGGCGAAGATGGTGCAGCCGGCCACGTTGGTGTGCAGCAGGCGCCCCGGCAGGCCCTGCATCCACGGCGCCAGGCCGCGGAACATGTCGTTGGACAGCCGGGTGCGGAACAGGATCTCGCCCATCCACACGAACAGCGGCAACGCCGTGAGGGTCCAGCTCGAGGCCGAGCCCCAGATCGTCACCGCCATCGCGTCGCCGGCCGGGCGCGCCGCGAACAGCTGCATGCCGATCCAGGCCACGCCGGCCAGCGTGAGGCCGATCCACACGCCCGAGGCGAGGATCGCGAACAGCGCCAGGATGAGCACGAGGGTGATGCCGAGGTCGCTCATGGGGTCGCTCCGCGCCTTACTCGTTGCGGGTGAATTCGCCCTCGGCCGGCACCGACGTGCGGCGCCCGCGCAGCTCGAGCGCGAACTCGTCGACGAAGGCGATGAACAGGATCAGCGTGCCCAGCGCCATGCCCAGCTGCGGGATCCACAGCGGCGTGGCGTCGTTGCCGGTGGAGATGTCGTTGAACGCATGCGACTGCCAGGCCAGGCGCGCGGCGTAGAACGCCAGCAGCCCCGACATCAGCACCGCCGCACCGTGCGCCCACAGCTCCAGGGCGTGGCGCGCGCGCGGCGGCAGGGCGGCGAGCAGCAGCGTGACGCGGATGTGCTCGCCGCGCTTGAGCGTGTGCGCCAGCGCCAGGAAGCCGGCGCCGGCCATGCAGTAGCCGGCGTAGGCGTCGGTGCCGCGCACGTGGAAGTGCAGCTCGCGCCCGAGGACGGACAGCAGCACCATCGCCAGCAGCGCGATCATGAACAGCGCCGCCAGCCAGGCGGCGCCGTCGTAGAGCGCATCGAGCGCGCGTCGCATGGCCCGGGGGCCTTATTTGTTGAAGGCGTCGACCAGCTGCTTGCCCTCGGGGCCGGCCTTGTCGAGCCATTCCTTGAGCATGGTGTCGCCGACCTTCTTCATGTCGGCCTTGAGCTGCGCCGACGGCGGCAGGATCTGCATGCCGCCGGCCTTGAGCTTGTCGAGCGTCTCCTGGTTGGCCTTCTTGCTGTTGGCCAGGCCACGCACCTCGGCGTCGGCCGCGGCCTTGAGCACCGCCTGCCGGGTGGCGGCGTCCAGCGCGTCGAAGGCGGCCTTGTTGACGATCACCGCGTTCTTGGGCAGCCAGGCCTGGGTGTCGTACCAGTACTTGACGTGCTCGTGCAGCTTGGCGTCCCAGCCGGTGGAGCCCGAGCTCATCATCGATTCGACCACGCCGGTGGCAAAGGCCTGGCTCACCTCGGCGGCCTGCACCGTGACCGGCTGGGCGCCCACCAGCTCGGCGATGCGGCTGGTGGCCGGGCTGTAGGCGCGCCACTTGATGCCCTTCAAGTCGGCCGCGGTGTTGACCGGCTTCTTGGAGTAGATGCCCTGCGGCGGCCACGGCACCGAGTACAGCAGCATCATGCCCTGCTCGCCGAGCTTCTTCTCGAGCAGCGGCTTCTGCGCGCGGTACAGCTTCATCGCCTCGTCGTAGCTGTCGGCCAGGAAGGGCAGGCCGTCGGCGCCGAAGATCTGCCACTCGTTCTGGTAGTTCACCAGCAGGATCTCGCCGGCCTGGGCCTGCCCGCCCTGCACCGCGCGCTTGATCTCGGGTGCCTTGAACAGCGCCGCGTTGGC
>DASTJE010000146.1:0-14121 GCA_035716845.1 Burkholderiaceae bacterium | reverse complement strand
GGCGCTCGCGGCCGCCTACGAGCGCGTGCTGCGGCACCGCGAGTTCACCGGCCGCTCGGGCACGATGTTCGGCTACGAGGGCCTGGGCTGCGTCTACTGGCACATGGTGGCCAAGCTGCTGCTGGCGGTGCAGGAGTGCGTCTTCGACGCCGCCGACCGCCAGGCCCCCGAGCTCGCAGCCTTGTGCGGCTTCTACCGCCGGGTGCGCAACGGCCTGGGCTATCGCCAGGACGTGGCCGACTACGGCGCCTTCCCCGCCGACCCGTACAGCCACACCGCGGCCGAGGGCGGCGCGCAGCAGCCGGGCATGACCGGCCAGGTCAAGGAGGAGATCCTCACGCGCTGGGGCGAACTCGGATTGCGCGTGCGCGGGGGGCGGGTCCACTTCAACCCCGTGCTGCTCGACGCCGACGAGATCCCCCCGGGCGGTGCGCTCACCTTCACCTGGGCGCGCGTGCCCTACGCCTGGCGGCGTGGCGCGCACACGCGCCTGCGCGTGCAGCGCGACGGCGCGTGGGTCGAGTGCCCCGAGCTGCACTTCGATCCGGTGGGCGTCACCGCGGTCGAGGCCGAGTTGGCCATGCCTGCCGGGGCGGTCGTGTGAGCAACTGCCGGCTTGCCTCGCCCACGCGGCGCACGCTGCTCGCCGCCGGCGTGGCGGCAACGCTGCCGGCGCTGCAGCCGGCGCGTGCGGCCGCGCCGCGGCGGCTCACCGTGGCCGCCTTCCCGCTGGTCGACGAGATCGTGCGCTCGGCCTTGCCAGCCTGGCGCCAGCGCCATCCGGACGTGGCGGTCGACGTCATCAGCCGCCAGTACGTGGACCACCACACCGCGATGACGACCGCGCTGTCGACCTCGGCCTACCTGCCCGACGTGATGGCGCTGGAGTCCACCTATGTCGGTCGCTATGCACACGGCCAGGGCCTGGAGGACTTGGCACAGCCCGGCTACGGCGTGGACCGCTTCCGCGACCGTTTCGCGCGGTTCGCCTATGACCAGGCGATCAACCGCCGCGGCGAGGTGATCGCCGTGCCCACCGACATCGGGCCTGGCACCCTGCTGTACCGGCACGACCTGCTGGAGCGCGCAGGCCTGGCCGAACGCGACCTCACCACATCGTGGGATGCCTATGTCGAGGCCGGGATCCGGCTCAAGGCCACCACCGGCGCCTACCTGATCGGCAATGCGCAGCAGGTCAAGGACATCCTCATCCGCAGCGGCCTGCAGCCGGGTGAGGGCCTGTACTTCGACCGCGATTCGCGAGTGCTCGTGACCTCGCCACGCTTCGTGCGCGCATTCGAGCTGGCGCGCAAGGTGCGCCAGCACAAGCTCGACGCGCGGGCCTACGCCTGGTCCAACGAATGGGCCGAGGGGTTCCGACGCGGCACCGTGGCCACCGAGCCGAGCGGGGCGTGGATGGTGGGCCAGCTCGCCAACTGGGTGGCGCCGGACACCCGCGGCCGTTGGCGCGCTGCGCCGTTGCCCGAACAGACCTTCGTCGGCTACGGCGGCACCTACTACGCGATCCCGCGCCGGGCCCCGGGAGAGCGCAAGGCGCTGGCCTGGGAGCTGATCCAGCTGCTCACGCTCGACCGCGCGCAGCAGTTCGCCGCCTTCAAGTCGCAGGACGCCTTTCCGGCCCTGGTGGAGACCTACGACGACCCGTTCTTCGACGAGCCGCTGCCCTTCCTGGGCGGCCAGCGCGCGCGGCTGCTGTGGCGCGACGCCGCTCGACGCATCGTGGCGACCCCGGCGCACAAGCAGGCCGACTTCGCCAACGAGGTCGTCAACACCGAACTGTCCAACGTGATGGACCGCGGCAAGCCGATCGAGCAGGCCCTGGCCGATGCCCAGCGTCTGCTCGTGCGCCGCGCCCTGCGCTGACGACCATGCCTCGACTGCCATCCGCCTTGCGACTGTCGCCCCGATGGGCTCCGTACGTGCTGATCAGCCCGTTCCTGGTGCTGTTCGCGGTGTTCGGCGTCTTCCCGCTGCTGTTCTCGCTCTACCTCGCCTTCCAGTCCTGGGAGCCGACCAGCGGCCTGGGCGCGATGGAGTACGTGGGCTGGGGCAACTTCGCGTTCGCGCTCGGCGACGAGTGGTTCTGGAAGGCGCTGACCAATACGTTGTGGCTGGCGGTCGTCTCGGGCGTGCCGCAGCACGTGGTGGCGATCCCGCTCGCGGTGTTCATCCACAACCGGCTCGTCCGGCTGCGCGACGCGGTCGTCGGCGCCTATTTCCTGCCCTACATCACGTCGACGGTAGCCATCGCGATCATGTTCAGCGCGCTGTTCTCGACCGACTACGGCCTCGTCAACGAAGGGCTGGGCTTGATCGGTCTGGACCGGGTCGACTGGCTGAACCAGCCCGAGTCGCTCAAGCCGGCAATCGCGCTGGTTGTCTTCTGGCGCTACCTCGGCTTCAACGTGGTGCTGTACCTGGCCGCGCTGCAGACGATCCCGAAGGACCTGTACGAAGCCGCCACCATGGACGGCGCCGGGCGCTGGCAGCAGTTCTGGTTCATCACCCTGCCCGGAATCCGGCCGATGGTGTTCTTCGGCGTCACGCTCAGCGTCATCGGTGGGCTGCAGCTGTTCGAGGAGCCCTTTATCCTCACGCGCGGCAACGGCGGCACCGACCAGGCCGGCATGACGGCCGCCGTCTACCTCTACCGCATGGCCTTCGACTTCAACGACTTCGGCGGTGCGAGCGCGATGTCCTGGCTGCTGTTCGTCGTCGTGGCGCTGATGACCTGGCTCACCAACCGCGCGTTCCGCCCGCGCGGCCCCTCGGCATGAACGCGCACGCGGACGGCCACCGCCTGTCCCGTTGGGCGGCGTATGCCCTCGTCGGCGCGGGCGCGCTGGTGATGCTCGCGCCCTTCTACTTCATGTTCGTGTTCGCGACGCAGTCGCGCGCCGAGATCTTCAACCTGCCGCCGCCGCTGTGGTTCGGCGACGACCTGCTCGCCAACCTGAAGATCCTCACCGAGCGGCTGCCCTTCTGGCGCAATCTCGGCTGGAGCCTGTACGTCGCGCTGGCATCCACCGCGCTGACGCTGCTGTTCTGCTCGATGGGCGGCTACGCCTTCGCGCTGATGGAGTTCCGCTTCAAGAACGCGCTGTTCACGCTGGTGATGGCCACCATGCTGCTGCCTTCGTTCATGAACATGATCCCGACCTTCATGATCATGGACGCGCTGGGCTGGATCGACGAGCACCGCGCGCTCTACATCCCCGGCGCGGCCAGCGCCTTCGGCATCTTCCTGATGCGCCAGTTCGCCTCGGTCGCGGTGCCCAAGGAGCTGATCGAGGCCGCGCGCATGGACGGCTGCGGCGAGTTCGCCATCTACTGGCGCATCGTGTTGCCGCTGCTCAAGCCGGCGCTGGGCACGCTGGGGCTGATCACCTTCATCGCCTCGTGGAACAACTTCATCGGCCCGCTGATCGTGCTGCGCAGCGCGGACAACTACACCGTGCCGCTGGCGCTGCGCAGCCTGCAGAGCACGCTCAACACCGAGTGGGGCGCGCTGATGACCGGTTCGGCCATCGCCACGATCCCGCTGCTCGTCCTGTTCGCCCTCTCGTCGCGCCAGTTGATCGCGGGCCTGACGGCCGGTGCGGTCAAGTGAGCCCGCGCCCGAGCACCTTGCCCATGACCTTCGACTCCGACCTCGCACGCCGCTTTCCCGCCGACTTCGTCTGGGGCGTGGCCACCAGCGCCTTCCAGATCGAGGGTGCGGCGCGCGAGGACGGCAAGGGCGAGTCGATCTGGGACCGCTTCTGCCGCGTGCCCGGCGCCATTGCCGAC
The DNA here is from genome assembly GCA_035716845.1 of Burkholderiaceae bacterium. Taxonomy (GTDB): domain Bacteria; phylum Pseudomonadota; class Gammaproteobacteria; order Burkholderiales; family Burkholderiaceae_C; genus CADEEN01. Next base: position 10,311 of record DASTJE010000146.1, on the reverse strand, counting down.
GCCAGCACCGGCGACGTGGCCTGCGACCACGTCCACCGGCTCGACGGCGACCTCGACCTGATCGCCGCGCTGGGCGTCACGGCCTACCGCTTCTCGGTGTCGTGGCCGCGCGTGCAGCCCGACGGGGCCGGCGCCTGGAACGAGCGCGGCCTGGCGTTCTACGACCGGCTCGTCGACGGCCTGCGCGCGCGCGGCATCGCGCCGTACCTGACGCTCAATCACTGGGACCTGCCGCAAGCCCTGCAGGAGCACGGCGGCTGGGGCGCGCGCGACACGGTGCACCGCTTCGTCGACTACGCGCGCGGCATCAACCGGCGCCTGGGTGATCGCGTGGCCGCGATCACCACGCACAACGAGCCGTGGGTGATCGCGATGCTCGGACACGAGAGCGGCGTGTTCGCTCCCGGGGTGAAGAGCCGCAGGACGGCGATGCAGGTGTCGCACCACCTGCTGCTCAGCCACGGCCTGGCGCTGCAGGCGCTGCGCGCCGACGGCGCGCGCGCGCCGCTGGGCATCGTGCTCAACCTGGCGCACATCGAGCCGGCCACGGCGTCGCCGGCCGACGCCGCGGCCGCCCGCATGGACGATGCCCGCGGACGGCGCTGGTACACCGACCCGCTGTTCATGGGCCACTATCCGCAAGAGGTGCTCGACGAGCTCGGCGTCGAGGCCCCGGTGGTCGAGGCCGGCGACATGGCCGCCATCGCCACGCCGATGGACTACGTCGGCGTGAACTACTACTTCCGCGTGCTTTCGAGTGCGGACGGCAGCTTCGACCTGAAGGCCACCGGCGCGCCGCTGACCGACATGGGCTGGGAGATCCATCCACGCGGCCTGACCGAGCTGCTGCGCACGCTGCACCGCGAGTACCGCCTGCCGCCCGTCTACATCACCGAGAACGGCGCCGCGTTCAAGGACACGCTGGCGGACGGCCGCGTCGAGGATCCCGATCGCATCGATTACCTGCGCACCCACATCGCGGCCGTGGCCGAGGCGGTGCGCCAGGGCGTGCCGGTGGCCGGCTACTTCGTCTGGAGCCTGATGGACAACTTCGAGTGGGCCAGCGGCTATGCCAAGCGCTTCGGCATCGTGCACGTGGACTACGCGACGCAGCAGCGCACGCTGAAGGACAGCGCGCATTGGTATCGCGACTTTCTGGCCCGCCGCGCACCGGCTCGGGCCTTGGCGGGGGGCTGAGATGGGACAGGTGAGCCTGCGCGGCATCCACAAGCGCTACGGCGAGGTCGAGGTCATCAAGGGCATCGACCTCGAGGTGCGCGACGGCGAGTTCATGGTCTTCGTCGGCCCCTCGGGCTGCGGCAAGTCGACCATGCTGCGCATGATCGCGGGCCTCGAGGACATCAGCGCGGGCGAGCTGCGGATCGACGGCGTGCGCGCCAACGAGACGCGCGCGGCCGACCGCGGTGCGGCGATGGTGTTCCAGAGCTATGCGCTGTACCCGCACATGACGGTGGCCGAGAACATGGGCTTCGCGCTCAAGATGGCCGGCGTCGGGCGCGCCCCGCGCGACGAGCAGGTGCGGCGCGCCGCCGAGGTGCTGCGCATCACCGAGCTGCTCGGGCGCTACCCGAAGGAGCTGTCGGGCGGCCAGCGCCAGCGCGTGGCGATCGGTCGCGCCATCGTGCGCAAGCCCAAGGTCTTCCTGTTCGACGAGCCGCTGTCCAACCTCGACGCGGCGCTGCGCGTGAGCATGCGCATCGAGCTCACGCGGCTGCACCAGGAGCTGGGCACGACGATGATCTACGTCACGCACGACCAGGTCGAGGCGATGACGATGGGCGAGCGCATCGCCGTGTTCCACCAGGGGCGCGTCGAGCAGGTCGGCGCCCCGCTGGACCTCTACCAGCGCCCGGCCAACGAGTTCGTCGCCGGTTTCCTCGGCGCGCCGCGCATCAACCTGGTCCCGCGCCCCGGTGCGTCGGCCTCCGCGGCGCACCGCGCGCTGTGGGAGCGCCTGGCGGGGCCGCAGGCCGCGGGTGCCGAGCGCGTGGGCCTGCGCGCCGAACACCTGCACCTGGACGCCGGCGGCGAGGGCATCCCGGCCACGGTGGAACTGGCCGAGCACCTGGGAGACGTCTCGATCCTGCACCTGCGCGTGGACGGGCTCGACGAGCTCGTGCACGCCAAGAACGCGGCCGGCCACACCGCGCTGGCCGGCGGCCAGCGCGTCGGCCTGCAACCCGACGCGGCCTGGGCGCTGCGCTTCGACGCTGCCGGGCGCCGCCTCGACTGACCACCATGCGATCCCTGCGCTCTCCCCAATGGCTGATGGCCTTCGGCTGCCATACCGCCGTGGCCGCCGGCGCGCTGGCCCTCGGGTCGGCGGCGCTGGCCGCCGGCGATGCAACGCTGGCCGTGCCCGCCGACTACGGCCTCGTGTGGGCCGACGAGTTCACCACCCCCGGCCTGCCCGACCCGGCCAGGTGGGTGCACGACACCGAGATGAACCGCGCCGGCTGGCACAACGCGGAGCTCCAGTACTACGCCGGGCCGCGCAAGGAGAACGCGGTGGTGCGCGGCGGCAAGCTCGTGCTGCGTGCGCGCAAGGAGTCGCTGTCGAGCGCGTCCGACTGGGGCGGCCAGCGCTACACCTCGGCGCGCCTGATCACGAGAGGGCGGGGCGACTGGACCTACGGCTTCTTCGAGGTGCGCGCCAAGCTGCCCTGCGGCCGCGGCACCTGGCCGGCGATCTGGCTGCTCAACAGCGCCGGCGAGTGGCCCGCCGGCGGCGAGCTCGACATCATGGAGCACGTGGGGCGGGAGCCCGGGCGGGTGTTCAGCACCGTGCACACCGCGGCGGGCCACGGCGCCCACGGCAGCGGCGACGCGGTGCGGCTGCGCGATGCCTGCAAGGCCTTCCACAACTACCAGATGCACTGGACGGCCGACCGGGTGCGCTTCGGCGTCGACGGCGTGGTGCACTTCGAGTACCGCAACGCACGCACCGGCCCGGCGCAGTGGCCCTTCGACCGCCCGCACTTCATGATCCTCAACATCGCGGTCGGCGGCCACTTCGGCGGCGAGGTGGACGACCGCGTGTTCCCGGCCACGATGGAGGTCGAGCATGTGCGCGTGTACCAGCGGCGGCCGTAGCGCACGCCGCACGGTCGGCCTCGGCTGCGTGCTCCGGTCCGCCGCGGCGCTGGGGCTTGCGGTACTGACGACGGTGGTGTCCGCAGCGACCGCGCTGCGCCCGCTGCCGGCCGATTTCGGTGCGCGCCAGGCGGTGGCCTATTCGCCCTACCGCACGGCCAGGAACGTGGCCGAGCGCGACCACGAGGCCATCACCGAGGCGATGGTCCGGCAGGACCTCGAGCTGCTGCGCGACAGCGGCTTCACGCTGATCCGGTTGTTCGACAGCTCGGACAAGGTGGCGCGCCTCACGCTGCAGGTGATCCGCGAGCGCCGGCTCGACGTGAAGGTGATGCTCGGGATCTACGTGCAGCACGACGCCCCGGCCTACAACGAGGCCGAGATCGCGCGCGGCATCGCGCTGGCGCGCGAGTACCGCGACAGCGTGGTGGCGGTGAGCGTGGGCAACGAGACGATGGTGAGCTGGTCGTTCAACCGCTTCGACACCGCGGCGATGAGCAGCTTCATCGAGCGCGTGCGCGCGGCCGTCGAGCAGCCGGTGACCACCGACGACAACTGGGCCTTCTTCGCCCACGACGGCCCGCGGGAGCAGGACCCGTCGCCGGTGCTCGCGCGCATCGACTTCGTCGCCATGCACACCTACCCGGTGCTCGACTCGGTCTACAGCCCGCACCTGTGGGACTGGCGCCAGGCCGGCGTGCCGCCGGCGCGGCGCGCGCTGGCGATGGTCGACGCCGCCGTGGCGCGCGCCAAGGCCGAATACGCCGCCGTGCGCGCGCGGCTGGACGCACTGGGCCTGCAGGCGATGCCGATCGTGATCGGCGAGACCGGCTGGCAGGCCGACCCGGCCATGGTGCCGTTCCGCTCCCACCCGGTGAACCAGCAGCTCTACGTCGAGCGCATGTGGGCCTGGCAGGCCAGCGGGCAGGGGCCGCGCACGATCTTCCTGTTCGAGGCCTTCGACGAGCCGTGGAAGGAGGCCGACGACAAGTGGGGCCTGTTCGACGTGCAGCGCCGGGCGCGCTGCGTGCTGCGTGCACGCGTCCCGGCCGCGCTGTGGGCGCCCGAAGACTGCGCGCCCGAGCGCGCCGCCTACGTGACGCCGCTCGTCATCCGCCGCACGGTCACGGCGCCGCGCACCACCGCGTGGGCCGGCGGCGCGCGGCGCGGCGCAGCGGCGGCGACGTGGACATCGCCGGAGGGCGGTGCCGTCGTCCGCGCGGGGCGCAGCGCGAGGATCGACCCGCCGGCGCGGGAAGGGCGCTGGAGCGTGATGCTGCAAGTACCGGACGACCGCGCCGACGATTTGTCGGCCTTCGCCGGCGGCAGGCTCGAGTTCCGCCTGCGCACGCGCGAAGCGCGCCCGTTCGAGATCGGGTTCCACGTCGGCAGCGCCAGCGAAGGCAGTGCCCTGCGGGCCTGGGTGAGCGTGGCCGACGGCCAGCACGGCCACCGCGCCGACGGTGCCTGGCACCGCGTGTCGATCCCGATCGCCAGCCTGCGCCAGGCGGTGGCCGAGCGCGAGAAGGTGGGCCTCACCCGCATCGACCTGCAGCGGGTGACGGCGCCCTTCGTCATCGCGGCCCGACGCGGCGCGGGCGACGGCCCGCCGCGGCCGATCGAGATCGACGACGTCCACTGGGTGCGCTGAGGCGCGCCACCCTTTGCTCCTTCACCCCTTGCCCCGTCGCTTCAGGAGACCTGCATGCCGAGTTTCGGATCGATGATCGCGCACGCCTTGCGCGCCGCCCTGCTGGGCCTGGCCTTGTCCGCCACCGCCATCGGCACCGCGACGGCGCAAAGCTGCCCGGCCGCGACGCCGGTGTTCGCCGACGAGTTCAACGGCACGACGCTCGACCTCGCCAAGTGGGAGGTGATGGTGGGCGACGGCTGCAGCTACGGCCTGTGCGGCTGGGGCAACAACGAGCTGCAGTCCTACCAGGCGGCCAACGCGACGGTGGCCAACGGCGTGCTGTCGATCACCGCGAAGAAGGAGCGCATCGGCTCGAAGGGCTACACCTCGGCGCGCTTGCGCACGCTCAACCTGGGCGGGCAGTGGAAGCACGGACGCTTCGAGGCGCGCATCAAGACGGTCACCGGCAAAGGCCTGTGGCCGGCCTTCTGGATGCTGCCCGCCACCAGCGTGCCCTGGCCGGCGAGCGGCGAGATCGACATCCAGGAGTCGACCGGCCAGCGCGCGATGTTCAACTACGGCACGATCCACTACGGCCCGTCCAGCAGCGCGCACCAGCAGCTCAGCAGCGCGGCCTACACGCAGCCCGACACGCTGGCCGACGACTTCCACATCTACGCGGTGGAGTGGACGCCCAACCGCATCAGCTGGTTCATCGACAACGTCCTCTACGCCACGCGCACGCCGGCGGACATGGCCAACGCGGCGGACTGGACCTTCGAGAACTACGCCTACTACCTGATCCTCAACCTCGCGGTCGGCGGCAACCTCGGCGGCACGGTGGACGCCGCCGCGCTGCCGCAGTCGATGCAGGTGGACTACGTGCGCGTGTACGCCAGCCCGCAGCCCAGCTTCACCGGCGCGCGCATCGCCGAGCCCAATGCAAGCGCCACCTACACCCTGGCCAACCCGGCGGGCAGCGGCGCGAGCTACAGCTGGACCTCGCCGACCGGCCAGACCTCCAGCGGCAACAGCCTGACGGTCAACTGGGGCACCACCGGCGGCCCGGTCACGGTCAACGTCACCGACAGCTGCGGCAGCTACAGCCGCACCGTCAACGTCCGGGTGGCGCCGGCGCTGGCCAAGGCGGTGACGCTGGACGACTTCGAGCTCGTCCGCACGCTCGGCTACACCACCGTCAGCGGCAGCTTCAACCCAGGCGCCGCCAACCCGGCGCCCGACGCCGTCAACGGCAGCGCGGTGGTGGCGCGCTACGTGCGCAATGCCACGCAGCAATACGACGTGATCACCGCCTCGACCGGCGCGATCCCCGATGCGGGCCCCTGGCTCAAGGGCACGCGCGCTTTCCACCTCGACCTGTACACCGATGCGCCGGTGGGCACGCCGATCCTGGTGCAGCTCGAGAACGCCGGCGTGGCCACGCCCTCGAACTATCCGGCCGGCCGCCACTCGAAGTACCGCGCCACCACGCGCGTGCAGAACGCCTGGCAGCGCCTGAAGTTCCTGCTCGAGGACCGCATCGACGACGCCACCGCCGACAGCGCCGTCAACCAGCTGGTGCTGATGTTCAACCCGAACTCGTTCACCGGCCACACCTACGTGTTCGACGACCTGGCGCTGTACGCGCCGGCGAGTGCGGCCGCGACGAGCGCGCGCGTGTCGGCGGTGACCACCGGCACCGCCGCGGCCGGCGGCGGCAGGAAATACGCCACCGCCACCGTCACCGTGCTCGACAACACGAACGCGCCGGTCGCGGGGGCGACGGTCACCGGCAACTTCTCGGGCACGCTGGCGCAGTCGAACGTCTCGGGCCTCACCGACGCCAGCGGCAAGGCCACGCTGCGCACTTCGGCCAGTGCCAGCGGCACGCTCAGCGTCAACTTCTGCGTCAGCAACCTCGCGGCGGGGAGCCTCGGCTTCGATCGCGCCGCCAGCGTGTCGCTGTGCCCGTGACGCGCGGCTCGCCGCGCCGGCTGGCGACAATGACGCGGTGAGGTTCTCCCCGCTCGCCCGCGCGCGCCACGCGACGCACGCGGCCTTCTTCGTGTTCGGCTTCGTGATGGCGGTCTTCGGCGTGCACGTGCCCTCGGTGCGCGCGCACTACGGGCTCGACGACGGCGCGCTCGCCGTCGCGCTGCTCGGCGTGGCGGTGGGGGCCGTGCTGTGCCTGGCCCTGGCCGGGCGCCTGATCGGCGCCTTCGGTGCGCGCCGCGTGGCCGCGGCGTCCGCCACGGTCATGTGCGCGGTGCTGGCGCTGCTGCTGCAGCCGGTGCACTACGCGGCGCTGCTCGCGCTCGTGGTGCTGCTGGGTGCCGCGGTGGGCCTGTTCGACGTGGCCATCAACACCGAGGGCACCTACCTCGAGGCGGCGCTCGCGCGCAAGGTGATGAGCCTGATGCACGGGCTGTGGAGCCTGGGCGGCATGGCCGGGGCGATGGCCGGGGCCTGGATGCTCGAGCGCGGCGTCGCCGCGCCGCTGCAGCTGGCCGGGGTGGCCGCGGGCGCGCTCGTCGTGGCCTGGGGGGCGTGCGCCGGCATGCTGCACACGCATGCCGAGGGACGCGATGCCGCTGCGGCGGCGCCCGCGGGCACCGGCTGGCGCGCCATGCCGCGCGCGGCGCGCCGCACGCTCGTGGCCCTGGGGGCGCTGGCCGTGCTCGGCCTGCTGGCCGAGGGTGCGATCTACGACTGGAGCGTGCTCTTCCTGCAGCGCGAACGCGGCGCTGCGCCCGCGCTGGCGGCGCTCGGCTTCGCCGCCTTCTCGGCCGCGATGGCGCTCGGGCGCTTCGGCGGCGACGCGTTGCGCGCGCGCGTGGCCGCGCCGCGCCTGCTCGCGGCGAGCGCCACGGTTGCCGGTGCCGCGATGGTGCTGGTGCTCACCGCCGGCCCGGTCGGTGTGGCGATCGGCGCCCTCGCGCTGGTGGGTCTCGGGCTGGCCAACGTGGTGCCGGTGCTGTTCGTGGCCGCCTCGCGCGTGCCGGGTGCGAGCCCGGCCGCGGGCATCGCGCTCGTGTCCTCGATGGGCTGGATCGGCATCGTGATCGGCCCGCCGCTGGTGGGCGGCGTGGCGCAGGCCAGCTCACTCGGCGTCGGGCTTGCGGTGATCGTCGTGGCCGCCTGGGCATTGGCCTTGGCGGCGCACCGCGCGCTGGCCGGGACGGACTGAGCGGCGCGCGTCGTATCCTTCCGGGCGCACCGACTCCGCGGAGATGGCCATGTCTGCATTCAGGAACACGATCCGTCGCGGTCTGGCGTCGTGGCTGGCCGCCGCAGCGCTCGGCGCGGCCGCGCAGAACGCCCCCAGCCCCGTGACCACGACGATGCTGCCCGAGCCCGGTGGCCTGCAGGCGCTGGCGCAAAGCGTCGAGATCGCCGCACCGCCGCCGGCGGTGTGGGAGGCGCTGAGCACCAGCGCCGGCTGGCGTTCCTGGGCCGCACCGTTTGCCGAAGTGGACTTCCGGCTCGGCGGCACCATCGAGACCAGCTACCAGGCCGGTGCGCGCGCCGGGGCGCCGGGCAACATCCGCAACCAGATCGTGGCCTACGTGCCGCAGCGCCTGCTGGCCATCCGCAACGTGCAGGCACCGCCCAACACGCCCTTCGACGCGGCCGCCTTCCAGACCCTGCACACCGCCGTGCTGCTCGACGCGATCGACGGCGGACGCACGCGGGTCACCACCGTGATGTCCGGCGTGCGCAGCGGCGAGCCCTGGGACGGTGTGCTCAAGCACTTCCGCTGGGGCAATGCCTGGACGCTCGAGAAGCTCAAGGAACGCTTCGAGAAGGGGCCGGTGGACTGGGCGCGCCTGATGGCGCCGCGCGCGGCCAGCGCGGCGGCGCCGCAGTGAGCGCGCGCCGATGCAGCTGCCCTTGACGTTGCTGCTGGGGGCGCTGATCGGCCTCGTGATGGGCATCACCGGCGCCGGTGGCGGCGTGCTGGCCGTGCCGGCCCTGCTGTTCGGGCTCGGCCTCACGATGCAGCAGGCCGCGCCGGTGTCGATGGTCGGCGTGGCCATCGCCGCCACCGTGGGGACGCTCGCCGGGCTGCGTCACAACCTCGTGCGCTACCGCGCGGCGGCGGCGATCGCAATGGCCGGCTGGCCGTTCTCGGCGCTGGGCGTCGCGCTGGCCCACCATGCGCCGGACCTCGCACTGCGCGGCCTGTTCCTGGCGGTGCTGCTGCTCGTGGCATGGCGCCAGCGCCGGGCCACGAGCAGTGCCGACGACGAACTCGAGCCCGCGCCGCCCGCGCGGCTGGCGCACGTCGATCCGGCCACGGGCCGCTTCGTCTGGACGCCGCGCGCCGCGGCGGGCTTCGCGGGCATCGGCGTCGTGACGGGCTTCGTGTCCGGCCTGCTGGGCGTGGGCGGCGGCTTCGTGCTGGTGCCCTTGCTGGCGCGCCTGACCGCGCTGGGCACCGCGGCGATGGTGGGCACCTCGCTGATGGTGACCGCGCTGGTGACGAGCTTCGGTGCCGTGTCGGCGGCCTGGCAGGGGGCGCCGGTGTCGTGGGTGCTGGCGGGCTGGTTCGCGCTGGCCTTGACGGGCGGCCTGCTGGCCGGGCGTCGGCTGGCGCACCGCCTGAGCGAACGGGCCCTGCACTGGGCCTTCTTCGGTCTGGTGGTGGCGGTCGCGCTGGCGATGGCGATCGACTTGGCGCGCCGTCTGCTGGCGGGCTGATAGGGCTTTGCGTTCGAAGCTGCGGGAAGAAGCTTCGACGGCATGGTTCGGCCCCGAGCGGCCGCGTCATCATTGGCGCGCGATGGGCTTTGGTGGTTTGCCGAGGTGCCGGGTCCCGCCCCGGCGGGCGGCATACTTTCTTTCTGTCGCGCCAGAAAGAAAGTAAGCAAAGAAAGAGGCGCTCTTCATCTGGGCGTCACGCTTCGGCCACGCGGTCCGGCGGGCCACTTGGAGGTGCTGCTGCGCATCGCGCCGGCAGCGCACTCGACGCGCACGCCTCGGGGTACCTCGCGCGCGTGATCCAGCGCACGTGCGCTGGATCGAGGCCGAAGCGGGCAGCGAGGCCCTGCGAGCGAAGTGATGGGCCGAGCTTCGGCGGCGGTGAAAGGTGGCCCGCCGGGCCGAGTGACCGGAGCGCGAAGAACGAGCTGAGGGGTGTTGCATTCCAGGCCCTTTGCTTTGGGCACTTTCATTTGGGCCAGCAAATGAAAGTGTCCCGGCCGCCGGGCCGGGACCCGGCACCGTGGCAGTCAGCTAAGGTCCATCGAAGGCCAGTCGCCAAAGGCCGTTCCGGGGCCCGGCACCGACCGGCCTTTCTCGCGCGATGGAACGCGCCGCGCCGTCAGTCGTCCTCGCCCAGCACCTGCGCCAGCTTCATGCGCTTGAAGGCGCCGGAGGCGAGCCGCGTCACCTGCGCGTACCAGCGTTCGTGCATCGCGTGCGCCATCGCGGCGTAGGCGTCCTCCAGGCCCGGCACGATCTGGAAGCCGTCGTAGTTGACGACGGCCTTGACCTTGTGGCCGATGGCTTCGCATTGGGCGGTCACGGCGGCGCGGATGGCTTCGATCTCGTCGACGTTCTTG
>DASTJE010000145.1:0-40561 GCA_035716845.1 Burkholderiaceae bacterium | reverse complement strand
CGGCGTCAGCTCCGAGCAGCACCAGGTGCGCGTGTTCGACGCCGTGACCGGTGCGCACCTGCAGGACATCGGCAAGCGCGGCTCGGGCCCGGGCGAGTTCAACCTGCCGCGCGACCTGGCCATCGGCAAGGACGGGCGGCTCTACGTGGTGGACGGCGGCAACTTCCGTGTCGTGGTGTTCGACCGCGAGGGCCGCTACCTGCACAGTTTCGGCAGCGTGGGCAAGCAGTCCGGCCAGTTCGCGCGCCCCAAGGAGATCGCGGTCGACCGCGACGGCAACGTCTACGTGGTCGACAGCGCGTTCGGCAACTTCCAGATCTTCAGCCCCGAGGGCGAACTCCTGATGTTCGTCGGCGAGCGCAACGAGCGCGACGGACCGGCGCGCTACATGCTGCCCTCGGGCATCTCGGTGGACGAGGACGGCCGCGTCTACATGGTCGACCAGTGGTTCCGCAAGATCGACGTGTTCCGCCCGGCGGCGCTGAAGGCCGATGCCGGCTGGTTGCCGCTGCGCACCGCGGCGCGCGCCCCCTGACAGCGTCCGCCCCGCGTCGCACGAATTCCCGAACGCGGGAAACCCGCTTCCAAGTTGCGGGAGCGCCAGCCGGTGCTGCGGGCGAAGGTCCGGGGCGTGACGAATGGCACGGTTCCTGCAGCGCAAGCCTCGTCGTGCGGCGCATTGGGGAGTGCAAGGCAGGACGAACGAGCCAGCAAACAACCCAACCTGGAGAAGACGACATGAGCATGGCAAGACTGTTCGGTCGCATGAGGTGGGGAGCGGTGACCGCAGGATGGATGGCGGCGGCGCTCCTGACCTCGAGCGGCCCGGCGTCGGCGGGCATCGCCGACACGCGACACAACCTGGGCTCCGGCACCAACGCGGTAGGGACACGGAACCAGGTCACCGACACGGCGGAGATCTGCGTGTTCTGCCACACCCCTCACGGGGGCGACACCGCGGCGCCGGTACCCCTGTGGAACAAGCGGCTCGGCGTGAGCGGCGCGCCCGCGGGCGGCGGCACCTACACCACCTACGCCACCCTCCAGACGCCGTCGCTCGACGGCACCGAAGCGCCCGTGGGGTCGGTGTCGATGGCCTGCCTGTCCTGCCACGACGGCACGCAGGCGATGGACAACATCATCAATGCGCCCGGCTCCGGCGGCGTGGTCGCCGATGGCGGCGGCGCCACCGGCCGGACGAACGTGTGGACCGGCAGCCCACGGGCCAACGGCGACGGCGTGATGCAGAACGGCGGCGGCTTCATCTCGATGCTCGGCACCGACCTGTCGAACGACCACCCGATCGGCATCCAGTACTGCGGCGGCGGACTCTCCGGCACCGGCACGAGCGTGAGCGGGACCTGCAAGGACCTCGACTTCACGATGCCGCAGACCGCGACGATCAACACCAACCAGATCTTCTGGGTCGACACCGGGGTCACGGGCAAGCAGCGCACCGACCTGCCCTTGTACGTGCGGGCGTCGAACAACAACGGCGCCACCGGTCCGCTCGTCGAGTGCGCGACCTGCCACGACCCGCACGTGTCCGACAACCAGACCAACGCCGGCGGCCTGCCGAACTCGGGCGCGACCTTCCTGCGCATCTCGAACGCGAACAGCGCGGTGTGCACCTCGTGCCACGTGAAGTGACCCGGTGAAACCGTGACTCACCCGGACCGGGCGCCCGAGGCGTCCGGTCCGGCCCCGCCACTGGCTGCACTGCCCCCGCACGGAGTCTGGTCAAGCATGAATCCTCGAACGCTGCGAGTGCGACTCGGCGCGCTGTGCCTGCTGCTGTGGGCCGGCGCGGCGTGCGCGGCCGAACCGGGCACGGGCGCCGCCGCACCCGGCCGCGCCGGTGCGGCGCCCAAGGCCGACGCGCCGTTCGCCCGGGTGGGCGACACGGTCGTCCCGCTCGGCGACTACCAGCGCGCGCTGGCGGTGGCCGTGCGCAAGAAGTACTACCACGCCAAGCCGCCCGAAGGCGAGCTGGCCAAGTTTCAGCGCGAGGTCGGCGACGACGTCGTCAACCGGATCCTGCTGCTGGCCGAGGCGCGACGTCGCGGCCTGAAGCCCGACGCGGCCAAGATCCAGGCCACGGTGGCCGGCTACGACGCGCAGTACAAGTCCAGCCCGAACTGGCAGACCAACCGCGACAAGATGCTGGCGGCGGTGGTGCCGCAACTCGAGAGCGAAAGCCTGCTCGAGCAGCTGACGCGCCAGGTGCGCGACGTGCCGGAGCCCGCCGACGTGGTGGCCCGCGCCTATTACGACAAGCACAAGGACCTGTTCGTCGAGCCCGAGCAGGTCAAGCTCAGCGTCATCCTGCTGCGCGTCGACCCCAGTGCGCCGGTGGCGCAGTGGCGCGCGGCCGACGAGGAGGGCAAGCGCCTGCACGCCAGGCTCGTCGCCGGCGCCGATTTCGCCGAACTGGCCAGGCTGCATTCCGGCGACCGCAGCGCCACGCGCGGCGGCCAGATGGAATACACCCACCGCGGCATGCTGCCCGAGGCGGTGCAACAGGTGGCCGAGAAGCTGAAGGTCGGCGCGCTGTCGGACCCGGTGCGGCTGCTCGAAGGCGTGGCGATCCTGCGCCTGGACGGCCTCAGGCCGGCCCAGCAGCGCCGTTTCGACGAAGTGCGCGAGCGCGCCGGCGACCTGTGGCAGCGCGAGGAGGCCGACGCCCGCTGGCAGCGCCTGATCGCCGAACTCCGGCGCGCGACGCCGGTGCACGTCGACGAGAGCCACTATGCGCCGCTGCGCGGGCCCAGCGACAAGCCGAGCGCGAGCTGAGGGGCGCCGCGAGCGGCGCCCCCGAGATCACCGGGCTCGACGCATGGGCGCGCGCTGGCAGCCTCGCGAACGACGGCCCGGCGCGGCCGCGCGGCGCCACGCCCGCTGGGCGCTGCCACTCGCGCTGTCGCTGGCCTGGCCGGCCGCGCATGGCGCGGCCTACCTGCCGGGCGCCGAGGCCGACCCCCCCACCGGCGACCTGCCGCCGCAGGCGCCGATGCCGGCCGAACCGATGCAAGGCGGCGACATCGCGTGGACCTTCGGGCCCTGGCGCAGCAACGGCACGGTCGCGCTCGACTTTCGCGCGCTGCGACTCGACCACGGCGCTCGGTCGCGCCAGACCGCGCTGCTGCTCGACATCGACAGCGCCAGCTACCTCTGGCAGCCCTGGTTCATCCAGGTCCGGCTGGGCGCCGGCCTGATCGCGACGTCCGATCACGGCAGCGCGAGCGACGCCAATGCCGGCGGCATCGGCAAGTCGCTGACCGGGCGCGCGGAACTGCTGGTGTTCCCGGCCAGCCGCTTCCCGTTCTCCCTGCGCGCCGAGGCGTCGGACACCCGCGCCGCCGGCGACGGGCTCGGCAGCGACTACCGCATGCGTCGCCTGTCGGCGCTGCAGTCCTACCAGCCGGAGACCGGCAACGACCGCTACCAGCTGCAGATCGACGCCAGCGAGCTGCTCGCGGAGTCGAAGCGCGACAGCGACACGCTGGTGGTGATCGATGCCCAGGCGCTGCAGCTGCGCGGCGCGCACCGCTTCGAACTGGGTGCGAACTGGTCGCGCAACGAGCGCGGCGACGACAGCGTCGGCACGCGCATCGCGCGCCTGAGCGCACGCCACGGCTACAACCCCTCGCCGCTGCTGAGCGTCGAGTCGATGGCCAGCTGGAACGAGCTGCGCCTGCGCCAACACGGCGACGCCGCCGACACCGAGATCGGCACCGAGGTGCGCCAGCTGTCGTCGCTGCTGACCTGGCGCCCTCGCGAGGGCGACCTCCCTTTCGCGGTGTCGCCCGCGACCATGGTGGTGGGCAGCGCGCGCTGGGTCGAGACACGCGCCCTCGGCAGCCCGGATGCGGCGCGGCTGGCGGCACTGGCCGCGACGCTGGGCCTGAGCACCGACCTTTCGCCCACCTGGCGGGCCGCGGCGTCGATGTCGTTCAACCAGTTCGACGCGGCCGAAGGCACGGTGCGCAACGCCGGCCTCGGCGCCTCGGCCAACTGGGCCTCGCGCGGGCAGGCGTGGGGCGCCTGGCGCTACCTGCCGACGCTCGCGCTGAGCGTCGGCGTGACACGGGGCGACGCGCGCAGCGAGCAGGACTTCGCCACGGCGCAGTTCAGCCACAGCGTCGTGCGCGATCTCGGGCGCGACGCCGGCGACGTGATCTCGCTCGTCGCGGCGCAGAGCCTGGGCGTCGGCGTCGAACGCAATGCGGTGCGCCGTGCCGCCGCGGGCAGTCTGGTGCACAGCCTCGGCCTGACCTGGCAATCGGGGGCCGGCAGCGCACGCCAGAGTTTTGCCAGCGCCACGGTCAGCGATTCGCGCAGCCAGTCGTCGGACGAGCGCGCCGGCTTCCAGCTCGTCAACCTGCAGTGGAACCAGCGCACCCAGCTCGGCCGCATGTCCTCCTGGTCGGGCAGCCTCACGCTGCAGGCCGCACGCAGCACGCTGACGCAGGACGATGCGGCAACCGGCCGGCCGTCGACGACCGGCGGCGAGTGGCAGACCTTCGCCAACGGCACGCTCAGCGTCGAACACCGGCGCCTGTTCGACGTGCCGCGGCTGCGCGGCACGCTGCTGGCCAGCGTCAGCACCCAGCAGTTGCAGCGCCGCTCGGCTGGCGACATCGACGCGCCGGTGCGCTTCGTCAGCCATTCCCTCGAAGGCCGCCTCGATTACGCGATCGGCCGCCTCGAGGCCCGCCTGTCGGCCCGCGTCGCACGGGTGGACGACAAGAACGTCGCGTCGCTGTTCGCACGCGTGCAGCGCCGTTTCTGATCCCGGGAGCCCGCCGTGAAACCCTTCCGACTCCTGGCCCTGCTCGCCGCGCTGTGGGCCTTCGCCCTGCCCGTGTCGGCCGAGTACGGCGACGTCGTGATCAACAACTACTCCGACGCCGCGGGCATGCGGCCGGTGGTGTTTCCGCACTGGTTCCACCGCGTGCGCTTCCGTTGCAAGGTCTGCCACGGCGACCTCGGCTTCCAGTTCAAGGCCGGCGGCAACAGGATCGACATGCTCAAGATCATCGACGGCCAGTTCTGCGGCGCCTGCCACAACGGCCAGATCGCCTGGGCGGTCGAGAACTGCGACCTGTGCCACGCCGGCAAGCCCAGGACGCCGACGCATGTCCACGAGAGCACGCTGAACAAGCTCGAGGCCGGCGCTGCAGCCTCGCAGGGGCGGGCCCCGGCCGCAGTGCCGGCCACGGGGGGCGCGAAGTGAAGCCGCGCGCCCTCGTCCTGGGGTGGCTGCTCGGCGCTGCGCTGGCCGGCGCACAGGCGCAGGACCGCGCCGCGGCCAAGGCGATCTACGACACCAGCTGCGCCGGCTGCCACGGCGCCGGCGTGCTCGGCGCGCCCAGGCCGGGCGATGCGGCCGCCTGGGCACCGCGTGCCAGGAACGGCATCGACGCCCTGGTCAAGAGCGCCATCGCCGGCACGCCCAGGGGCATGCCCCCCAAGGGCGGCCGTGCCGACCTGAGCGAGGCGCAACTGCGCACGGTGATCGAGTTCATGGCCGGCGCTGCGTTGTCCACGAAGGCGGCAGCGGCGCCGGCACCGGCCGTCAGGCCCGCCGCACCGGCGGCGGCCCCGAGGCCCGCTGCCCCGGCGCCCGCAGCGCCCGCGGCCCCCACCGCGGTGGCGCCCGTGCCCGCGGCCGCAACGCCCGCACCCGCGACCGCACCCGCGACCGCAGCGGCGACACCGGCGGCCAACGCGACCGCGGCGGCCCCGACCCCCGCGCCAATCCCCTCGCCGGCACCGTCGGCGGCATCGAGCCCGGAGGTCAATGCCTTCAACCGGCTGCTGCGGCCCACGGCCCGCATCCAGCGCCCCGCGGTCGAGTCGGGCATCCACGATCCGGCCAATCCAGGCACGCTCGAGCTTCAACCGCCCGCGGCCGCATTCGCCAAGATGCCGCGCGGCAACGGCGGCAACCACGTCGACTGGGTCAAGGCGCTGGACGAGAAGGCCATCAAGCCGCGCTGGGACCGCAACGACGCGGCGGCGGCGGCCATCGTGATGGACCTGAACATCGTGCGCGAGGTCAAGGGCTCGATGCCCGACGTCGTCTACCCGCACAAGCAGCACACCGAGTGGCTCGATTGCGCGAACTGCCACCCGGCGATCTTCGTGCCGCAGAAGGGCGCCAACCAGATCAGCATGGCGTCGATCCTGCTGGGGCAGAAGTGCGGCGTGTGCCACGGCAAGGTCGCGTTCCCGGTGTCGGAGTGCCGGCTGTGCCATTCGCGCAAGAAGGCGCTGCCGGCCACGGTGGCGGAGGCCAAGTGATGCGGCACGTGGCGGCAGCGCTCGCGCTCGGCCTGTGCGGCAGCCAGGCCGGCGCCACCGATGCGGCGCTGGCGCGACAGCAGGCCGAGCAGCGCGTGCGCCTGGCCGAACGCCTGATCGCCGACACGCCGGCGGCGCAGCGCATCGGCGGCAGCGGGCAGGCGCAGGCGATCGCCCACCTCGACGAGGGCCGCGTGCACCTGAGGGTGGCCGAGGACGCCCTGAAATCCGGCGACTACGCGGGCGCGCGGCGCGCCGCCGACCAGGCGTTGCAGCACATCGGGCAGGCGCGCCGCCTGGTGCCCGACGCACCGGCTCGACAGCAGGCGCAGCGGCAGCGCCAGGAGCAGCGCTTGGCCGCGCTCGAGCGTCTGCTCGAGGCGTGGCGTTCGCGCGCGCTCACCGCCGGCCGGCTCGGCCACGAATGGCTCGAAGCCAGCGCCCTGATCGGGCAGGCGCGGCAACTCGGCGAGGCGCAGCGCTTCGAGGAGAGCCTGGCGCTGCTGACCCAGGCCGAGCCGCGCGTGCTGGCCGGAATGCAGACCGTGATCGGCGCGCGCGAGCTCGACTACACCGAGCGTGCGGCGTCGCCGGCCGAGGCCTGGCGCATCGAACGCTCGCGCCACGCCGCGCTGACCGAGCTCGTGCCGCTGGCCTTGCGCGAGCTTCGGCCGCACAACGACGTGCGCACGCTGATCGAACGCTACCAGCACAGCAGCGAGGCGATCGCGGCACAGGCACAGGTCCGGCGCGACACGGGTGAGACCGACGCCGCGCTCGACCTGCTGCGCGTGGCCACGATGTACCTGCAGCGCGCGCTCTCCGCCGCCGGACTGGTGCTGCCTGCCGACGAAGGGAACCGAGGGCCATGAACATGCAACGCCTGCTGGCACTGGGCAGCGCCCTGGCGCTGTCGGCATCGCTGGGCATGGCCCAGGACGGCACCGCGCTCGAACGGCGCGCCCGATCGGTGGCCACGCTGATCGAATCGTCGTCGGCCGCCAGGCAGATCGACGCCAGCGGCGTGGCCGCTGCACGCGCGAAGCGCGACAACGCTCGGCTGGTGCACCGCGAGGCGGCCGCGGCGCTGGCCGCCGGCGACAACGCTGCGGCCACGCGCCTGCTCGAGAAGGCCACCGAGGAGATGATGGCCGGCGTGCGCCTGGCCAAGCCCGAGCAGGTGGTCGGCGAGAAGGAGCGGCGCGACTTCGACCTGCGGCTGGACAGCGCGCGCGCCCTGCTCGCCGCGCAGCAGCGCATCACCGCCGAGAAGGGCCATCAACCCGAGGCGCGCGAGGCCACCCTGCGCATCGAGCAGTCGATCGCGCAGGCCGAGCAGCTCGCCGCCGCCGGGCAGGTGAGCCAGGCGCGGCCGGTGCTCGACCGGGCCTACCTCACCGCGCGCGTGTCGATCGAGCAGATGCGCCGCGGCGACACGCTCGTGCGTTCGCTGAACTTCGCGAACCGGCGCGAGGAGTACGCCTACGAGATCGACCGCAACGACACCCACCGCATGATGGTCGACCTGGTGCTCGCCGAGAAGCGCGACATCGGGCCGATGGTCAAGCCGCTGCTCGAACGCGCCGTGCTGCTGCGGCGCGAGGCCGAAGCTCAGGCGCAGCGCGGCGACCACGCGTCGGCGATCCGGTCGCTGGAGGATTCGACGCGCGAACTGGTGCGGGTGATCCGCGCCGGCGGCATCTACATCCCCGGCTGACCGTGGCAGCGGCCGATGCGACGATGGCAAACCCGCCCCTGGCTGCTCGCCGCAGGGCTGGCCTGCGCGCTGGGCGCGCTGGCCGCGACGTCCTTGTGGCAGCGCCTGGAGCACGACGGCCTGCACGATCCGGCCAATCCGTCCATCGGAGTGCTGCAGCAGCCCGCCGAGGCGCTGTCGCCGCTGCCGCGCGACAGCGCGGGCAACCGGGTGAACTGGGTCCAGGCGCTGGAAACGGGGGCGATCAATCCGCGCACCAACATCCTGCCCGAGACCGAGGTGCGCGTGCGCGACGACGAGATCATCGTCGCGAAGTTCGGTTCGATGCCCGCGGTGAAGTTCCCGCACCGTGCGCACACGCTGTGGCTGGACTGCTCGAACTGCCACGAGCACCTGTTCACGTCGAAGGCCGGGGCCAACCGCCTGAGCATGACCGCCATCCTCAACGGCGAGCAATGCGGGGTGTGCCACGGCGCGGTGGCCTTTCCGCTCACCGAGTGCAACCGCTGCCACAGCGTGTCCAACGCCTCGCTGATGCGCCGGAGGAGCACGCCGTGAAGCTGCTGCCGGCCTGCGCGGTGGCGCTGCTGCTGGCCGGCGCCGCCCCGGCACCCCATGCCGAGTACGGCGACGTGGTGCTCGACAAGCGATCGAGCGCCGCGGGCGTGCGCCCGGTGATCTTTCCGCACTGGTTCCACCGCATCCGCTTCCGCTGCAAGGTCTGCCACCAGGAACTCGGCTTCAAGATGCGCGCCGGCGCCAACGACGTGCTGATGAGCCAGATCACCGAAGGACGCTTCTGCGGCATGTGCCACAACGACCGCGTGGCCTGGGGCGCGGACCGCTGCGACCTGTGCCACTCCGCCAAGCCGGGCACGCGCGCGGGGATCTACGGTGGCGCGCAGACCTCGGGCCCCGGGCGCTGGTAGCGAGGCTCTCGATGCGGCGCCGCGAACTCCTGTCGTCGTCCTTCGGCCTTCCCCTCGTCGCGGGCGCCGCATCGCTCGCCGGCTGCGCGGGCGATCCCCTGGTCGACGCCGACGCACCGGCGGCGTCGCGCGGTCCGCTCACGCCCTGGCGCGTGGTGAGCGGCGGCTTCCTGACGCCGCCGCCGCAACCCGGCCAGCTGCCGCGCCCGGGCACCGGCATGTTCGTCAAGCTGGTGGCGCCCACCGCGATCGCGCTGCGCGGGCCCGACCTGCTGGTGGCCGACGCCGGCAGCGGCCGCGTCTGGCGCATCGACCCGGCGTTCAACCACGCCAGCGGCATCGCCGGCGTGCCGGTCACACCGCAGACCGCGCTGATGCTCGGCCCCGATCTGTCGGCCTGGGTGCTCGATGCCGGTGCACGCCAGGTGCTTCGCTTCGCACGCGATGGCCGGCTGCTGCAGACCTACCGCATCGACACGGCGCTGCCGGCGCCGGTGGCGCTCGCGCTGGCCGACGGCGGCGCGACGCTGCTGGTGGCCGACGGCATGGGCGCGCAATGGGGCGAACAGCGCAGCCCGGCCGGCCTCGGGGTGCGCGTCGCCCCGCGTGCCGGCGCCGGCGACGGCGCGACGCGGGTCGGCAGCGTCGACGCGATCGTCGCGGCCGGCCGCGAGCTGGTCGTGCTCGACCGCCTCGCGGCCACGGTGCACCGCGTTGCGCGCGACGGGCGCGTGCTCGCCACGCTGGGCCGCGGCGAACTGGTGCAGCCCAGCGCGATGGCGGTCGATCGGGAGGGCCGCATCTTCGTCGTCGATGACGCTCAGCGCGCGCTCGTGGTGTTGCGCGAAGGCCTGCCGGCACGCCGGTTCGGCGCGGCCGAGCTCGGCCTGCAACGCATCGGCGCCGTCGCGCTCGACGAGCGCGTGCTGGCGCTCGCGGACGCACCGCTGGGACAGGTGCAGCTGTTCCTGATCGCGGCGGGGGACTGGCCGTGAGACGCCTGATGCTCGCCCTGGCCCTCGTCGCGCTGGCCGGATGCGCAACGGTCGAGCCGATCCGCGGCCGACTGCACTACGGCATGGACGACGCGCCCGAGGGCCAGAAGCTGCTGTGGCCCGCCGCGCCCGAGGTGCCGCGCTTTCTCTACACGGGCACGCTCACCGGCGAGCCGAACTTCCGCGCCGAGGGCGGCCCGCGCCCGGCGCTGGCGCGGCTGGGGCGCTGGCTCGCGGGGCTCGACGATCAGGGCACGCCGCCGCTCGTGCTGCAGCGCCCGAGCGCGCTGATCGGCGACGACGCGGGTCGCCTGTACGTGGCCGACATCAGCCGGCAGGCGGTGTTCGTGTTCGACGAGAAGGCGGGCGAGCTGCTGCTGTGGGAGCAGGCCGATGCGCGGCGCCGCTTCGTCGCCCCCGCCGGCGTGGCCCTCGCGCCGGGGCGCGTGTTCGTCAGCGATGCCGAACTCGGCGCGGTGTTCGCACTCGACGCGCAGGGCGCACCGCGCGGCACGATCGGCGCGGGACGCCTGGCGCGCCCGACCGGCGTCGTGCACGACGCCGCCACCGGCCGTCTCTTCGTCGCCGACACCTACGGCCACGACATCAAGGTGTTCGACGACGCGGGGGCGCTCCTCGCCACGATCGGGCAACGCGGCAGCGCGCCCGGCGAGTTCAACTACCCGAGCTTCCTCGCGCTGGCCGGCGGCGAGCTGTACGTCACCGACACGCTGAACAACCGCGTGCAGGTGCTGCGCGCGAGCGACGGCCGCTTCGTGCGCCAGTTCGGCTCGCGCGGTCTGGCGCTGGGCCAGCTGGTGCGGCCCAAGGGCGTCAGCGTGGACGCCGAAGGCAACGTCTACGTGATCGAGTCCTTCTACGACAGCCTGCTCGTCTACTCGCCGCAGGGCGAATTCCTGATGCCCATCGGCGGCACCGGCAAGGCCACCGGCCGCTTCTACCTGCCCGCGGGCGTCTGGGTCGACGGCAGGAACCGCGTGCACGTGGCCGACATGTTCAACGGGCGCGTGGTGCTGTTCCAGTTCCTCGGGGGAGGCTGAGGTGAGAGCGCCCCGCTCCTGGCCGGGCCCGGCCCGACACCCGCAGGCGCACCATCGCCGGGCTGCCTTCCGCCCGCTGCAGGCGCTCACGCTTGCGGCCGCATGCCTGCTGTCGATGCCCACCGCCGACGCACAGCGCGTCTCCGACGTTCGCAACACGCGGCACAACCTGTCCGTCACGGGCCCGGGCACGACCAGGGCGCAGCCCGGCGGCACGACCGAGGTCTGCGTGTTCTGCCACACGCCGCATGGCGCCACACAGGCCGATGCCGCGGGCAATCCGGTGCGCGGACCGCTGTGGAACCGCCGCGTGCCCGACGGTGCGACCTACACGCCGTACACCTCGAGTTCGCTCGACGCTCAGTCGATCCTGGATGGCCTCGATGCGACGCCGGGCGGCAGCTCCAAGCTGTGCCTGTCGTGCCACGACGGCACGCTCGCCCTGGGCAACGTCAACGTGATGAACGGCACCGCCAACGTCTCGATCCCGATGCAGGGCACCGGCGCGGGCGGCACGATGCCCCCGGGCGAGGGCACGGCCAGCGGCTTCACGCGCTTCCTCGGCACCGATCTGCGCAACGACCATCCGATCTCCCTGACCTTCAACAGCGCGCTGGCCACGCGCGACGGCGAACTGCGCTCGGTGGATGCGCAGCAGCGCTGGCCGGCGGGCAGCGGCAGCGTGATCGGGGTGCGCGCACCGGGCTACAAGCCTCTGCTGCCGCTGGAACCCACGGGCGCCAACGGCCAGGGGCAGGTGCAGTGCGCCACCTGCCATGACCCGCATGTGCGCGAGCTCGACGCCACCAAGGGCAATGCCAAGTTCCTGCGCGCGCAGCGCTTCCAGGAGGCGACGCCGGGCGCGACGCACAACGCCGCCAGCGACATCATCTGCCTGGGCTGCCACGACAAGAGCCTGAACATCGCGGTGTGGGCCAACTCGGCTCACGCACGGCCCGACGTGGCCGACGAGACCTACCGCGATGCCGCCGCCGCGCTGCGCGAGTTCCCGAGCGCCCTGCCGGTGTGGAAGGCGGCGTGCCTGAACTGTCATGACACGCACACGGTGCAGGGGGCGCGGCGCCTCACGCGCGAAGGCACCGACGCGGCGCTGCCGCAGGGCAATCCGCTGGCCGCGCGGCAAGGCGGCAATCCGGCGCTGGAGAACACCTGCTACCAGTGCCACACCACCGCGGCCAAGTCGGCGCTGGCCAGCGTCGCGCAGGTGCCCGACATCGAGTCCTCGTTCGCGCAGCTGATCCGCATGCCGATCACCACGCCCGAGCAGGGAGGCAGTGTCGAGGAGGTCCACGACATCTCGGCCAGCTTCGCCGACGTGGGCGGCGTGGACTGCAGCGGCGCCGCCAGCCGCTGTGGCGCCGACTTCCTGGAGTCGCGCAGCAAGCTCGCGCAGCGCCACGCCGAGTGCACCGACTGCCACAACCCGCACCGCGTGACCCGCAACCGCCTGTTCAATGCCAATCCCGCGACGCCCGACGCCGCCGGCACGCACCGCCACGACGAGGCCGCCGGCTACACGCACTCCAACCTCGCCTCGGGCGTGCTGCGCGGCAGCTGGGGGGTCGAGCCGGTGTACGGCAGCACCTCGTTCCAGTCCCTGCCTTCGGGCTACACCGTCAAGCGCGGCGACCCCGGTGCCAGCGCCGACACCTCGGTCGCGGCGTCCTACGTGACGCGCGAGTACCAGGTCTGCCTGAAGTGCCACAGCGACTACGGCTATGCCGACAACAACGTCTACCCCGGCGGCAACCGGCCGGCGCTCGGGCGGCTGGGCGGCACCGCCCCGGGCACCAACAACCTGACCGTCTACACCAACCAGGCCAAGGAGTTCCAGGCCCCGTTGACCCACCAGGGCGAAGGCAGCAAGGCCAACACGGGCGCGGGCAGCAGCTACGGCACCAACAACCACCGCTCCTGGCACCCGGTCATCAATCCGACCGGTCGCAGCGGCGCCAATGCGGCGGCGTTCCGCCTGCCTTGGAGCAACGCGATCGGCACGCAGACGATGTACTGCAGCGACTGCCACGGCGAGAACACCGCCGACGCCTCGGTGGTGCCGCCCGGCGGCGACCACGGCACGCCCTGGGGACCGCATGGCTCGGCCAACAGCTTCATCCTCAAGGGCCTGTGGAACACCAACGTGGGCGCCGACAACCGCGGCGACAACGGCCCCAACGCCAACGGGCTGTGCTTCAAGTGCCACAACCCGAACACCTACGCCAACCGCAACGGCACCGGCACGACGGGCTTCTTCCAGCCCAGCGGGCGCGGCAACCTGCACGCCTACCACACCGACAAGATCGGCCGCATGCGCTGCAACTGGTGCCACGTCGCGGTGCCGCACGGCTGGAAGAACAAGGCGCTGCTGGTCAACCTCAACGACGTGGGCGAGGAGGCCGGCCAGCCGGCGGGCGGCAACCGCGAATGGCGCTTCAACGCCAGCAACCAGGCCTACAACCAGGAGCCCTACTACCTCAATGCCAAGTTGAAGGTGCGCACCTTCGCCACCAGCGGCAACTGGACGGACACGAACTGCGGCTCCAACAACTCGGCCGCCACCTTCGGCGCGAATGGCAACGACACCCAGAACGGCAAGAACTGGATGCAGGACGTCTGCAGCAATCCGCCATGAGAACGTCCCCCGCCCTGCAGCGCTGGATCGCCCACTTCGGCTCGATGCGCACCGCGCTGGCGCTGATGGCGTTGCTCGCGGCCGTGGCGCTGCTGCGCCCGGAGGCCGCCTCGCTGGCGCTGGTCATCGGCGTGCTCGGCGTCAACCTGCTGGCCGCGCTGGTGGTGCATCCGCTCCTGCGGCGCCGCTTGCCGCTGCTCGTGTTCCACCTGTCGCTGCTGGTGCTGGTGCTGCTGGTGGCGGCCGGTCGGCTCGCGCGGCTGGACGGCCGCTTCGAGTTGCTGCAGGGCGAGGTCTTCGATGGTCAGCTGCTCGACCAGGCGGCCGGCGCCCTTTACCGGCCGCGCCTGCACGGGCTGGCCTTTCGCAACGACGGCTTCGAGATCGATTACGCCGCCGGCCGCCGCCGCGGCGCCACGCGCAACGCCGTGAGCTGGGTCGACGGCGCGGGCGTCGCGCGGCGGACGGTGATCGGCGACCACCGGCCGCTGGTGATCGAGGGCCACCGCTTCTACACCAGCCCGAACAAGGGCTTCGCACCGGTGCTGCGCTGGCTGCCGACCGGTGGCGCGCCCTTGCGCGGCGCAGTGCACCTGCCGAGCTATCCGGTGCACGAGCTGCAGCAGTCGCGCGTGTGGACGCTGCCCGATGGCCGCGACGTGTGGCTGCAGCTGCAGATGGACGAGACACCGGTCGCGGCCGAGACGGCGGCGCGCTTTCGCCTGCCCGATGAGCACGTGCTGGTGCTGCGGCTGGGCGACGCGCGCGTCGAGCTGCAGCCCGGACAGGCCTGGCCGGTGGACGGCGGCACGCTGGTGTACGAAGGCCTGCGCACCTGGATGGGCTACCGCGTCAGCCACGACCCCACGCTGCCGTGGCTGCTGGTGGCCTCGCTGCTGGCGGCGCTTTCGCTGGCCTGGCATTACGCCAGGGCCTTTGCCGAGCGCAAGGCCCGCGCCGCTGGCACGACGATTGCGACGCCTCCCGCCGAGGTGACGCATGCCTGAGGCCTCCTTCCTGCTCCCGCTCGCGCTGATCGGTTATGGCACCTGCGCGGGCGGCGCGCTGCTCGCGCTGCACCGCGGACGCCTGAACTGGCCGGTGGTCGGCTCCGCACTCGCAGCCGCGCTCGCCCTGCACACGCTGGCGCTGGGCGCGCGCTGGAGTCACTTCGGCCACGGGCCGTTCACGACGCTGCACGAGATCCTGTCGAGCAATCTGTGGAGCCTGTCGCTCGTGTTCGCGCTGGCCGCGCTGGCGGTGCGTGAGGTGCGCGCGGCACTGCTGCCGGCCCTCGTGCCTCTCGCGGTGCTCGCGCTGTGGCTGCTCGCCAGCGATCCCGGCCCGGGCCATCTGCCGCCGACGTACGACACGCCGCTGCTGTACCTGCACACCGTGGTGGGCAAGCTCTATCTCGGGCTTCTGCTGGTGGCGGTGGCACTGGGCCTGCTGCCGGTGCTGCGCGGGTCGCGTTGGGGGCGGCGCATCGCGGCGGTGGCGCCGTCGGCCGAGCGCAGCGACGAGCTGGCGCATCGCTTTGCCGCGTTCGCCTTCGTCTTCGAGACGCTGATGCTGATCGTCGGCGCGGTCTGGGCGCAGGACGCCTGGGGCCGCTACTGGGCCTGGGACCCGCTGGAGTCCTGGGCCTTCGCAAGCTGGCTGGCATTGGCCATCGCGCTGCACGCCCGCGCGACCTTCCGGCCGCGGCCGGAACGATTCGGCGCCATGCTGGCCGCTGCGTTCGTGCTCGCCTTCCTGACCTTCTTCGGCGTGCCGTTCGTGTCGACCTCACCGCACAAGGGGGCGGTGTGAGCGCCGCGGCCAGGGTGCGGCCGCGCCGGCACGACCAGCGCCGGCGTGCGCTGGGTCTCACCTTGGCGCTGGTGGCCCTCGGCGGTCTGGCGCTGCACGCGAGCGACCGCCTGCACGCGCCCGCGGCAGCGCCTCAGGCCGCCGCGATGCCGCACGAGGCGGATGTGCGCCGGCTCTTCGCGGCCGCGGTGGTGATGCTGCATGCCAAGCGCCACGAGGAGGCCGTCACCGCGCTGCACCGCGTGCTGACCTACGCGCCGCGCATGCCCGAGGCGCACGTGAACATGGGTTTCGCGATGCTCGGCCTGAAGCGGCTGAAGGAGGCACGCGACTTCTTCGAAGGGGCGACGGCGCTCGCGCCGATGCAGGCCAACGCCTATTACGGCCTGGCGCTGGTGCACGAGGCACGCGGCGATCTCGCGTCGGCCACCGGCGCGATGCGCAGCTACGTGCACCTGGCGCGCAGCGAGCGTCCCGAGCATCTGGCGCGCGCTCGCGCCGCGTTGTGGGAGTGGGAGCAGCAGCGTCCGGCGGCCGCCGCCGCGGGCACGCCGCCTTCCCGAATCCGGGAATCGATTCCCGAGCGCGGCAATCAGCCGCAGCCGCGCGAATGACGATGTTCTGGCTCATCGCCGCGATGTTCCTGGGCGGTGCCCTGCTGATCGTGCTGCCGGCCCTGTGGCGTCCTGCGGCCGCGGCCAGGGGCGGCCAGGCTGGCGCCGCACTCGCCGTGCACCGAGACCACTGGGTCGAGGTCGAACGCGACGTCGCGGCCGACCGGCTGTCCGGCGACGTGCTGGCCGCCGCGCGCCAGGAGATCGAGCGCCGTGCGCGCGAGGAGGCGCTCGGCCCCGGGATGATCGCCACGCCGTCGCAGACGCCACCGTGGCGACTGGCCTTCGCGCTGGGGGTGGTGCTGCCGGTGGCGAGCGTCGCGCTGTATCTGGCGCTGGGCCACCCGGCCTCGATCGCGCGGGGCGACGCAGCCGTCGATGCGCACCGCGCCGGCCCGGATCAGGCGGCGGCGCGAGTCGCGCGGCTGCTCGAGCGCGTGAAGGCCAAGCCCGACGACGTGGACGGCTGGACATTGCTCGGGCGGGCCTATGTCGCCGTGCAGCGCTACCGCGACGCCGTGCTGGCGCTCAGGCGCGCGGTCGACCTGGCGCCGGACAACGCCCACCTGATCGCCGACCTCGCCGACGTGACGGCCATGCTGCAGGGGCGGCGCTTCGCGGGCGAACCGGTGCGGCTGATCCAGCGCGCGCTGGACGCCGACCCGCAACACGTGAAGTCGCTCGCGCTGGCCGGCAGCGCCGCCTTCGAGGCGCAGGACTACGCCGCCGCGCGGGGGTACTGGCAGCGTGCGCTGGCACGGTTGCCGGCCGATGCGCCGGCGGCGCACTCGCTGCGCGGCAGCCTGGCCGAGGCGGCAAAGCTGTCCGGCGACCCCTCTGCCCCCGCCACCGAGGCCGGCAGCGCCGCGCGCATCGCCGGCGAGGTGGTGCTCAGCCCCGCCCTGAGGCAGCAGCTGAGCGGGGCGGCCACCCTGTTCGTCTTCGCTCGCGCCGCCGAGGGGCCGCGCCAGCCGCTGGCGATCCTCAGGCGCAGCGCGGCACTGCCGGCGTCGTTCACGCTCGACGACTCGATGGCGATGAGCCCGCAGCTGCGCCTGTCGACGTTCCCGCGCGTGGTCGTCGGTGCACGGCTGTCGCGCAGCGGGAACGCGACCCCGCAGCCGGGCGACCTGGTCGGCCAGAGCGAGCCGGTGGCGCCCGGCACGACCGGCCTGCGCATCCTGATCGATCGCGTGCAGCCCTGAGCCACGCGCGACAGGGCCTCAGCGGCCGGCACCGCGCAGGTAGCTGCGCGCGTCGGCATGGCCCTGCCTGGCGGCGCGGCCGAGCCACTTGCGCGCCTCGGCGTTGTTCTGCACCACGCCGCTGCCGGTCAGGAAGAGCAGGCCCAACGCGTATTGCGCGTCCGCGTTTCCCTTGCGCGCGGCCTCGAAGTACCACTGCGCCGCCAGGTGCATCGGGTCGAATCCGGCCGGCACGGTGGCGTGCCCGTAGGCGTACATGTTGCCGAGCTGGACCTGCGCCGGCAGGTAGCCCTGGCGCGCCGCCCGGTCGAACCACACGACCGCCTGTGCGTCGCTCTCCGGCACACCCTGTCCGTGGTGGTACAGCAGGCCCAGCTGGGTTTGCGCGCGCGCGTTGCCGGCCTCGGCCAGCGGGCCGAGCAGCCGGACCGCGGTGGCGTAATCCTTGCGTTGGACCGCCTGGACGGCGTCCTGCAGGGCGTCGGCGCGCGCGCAGGCGACGGGAAGGACGAAGGCGACGAGAACGATGGCATGGCGCAGCGACATGGCGAGGCTCCAGACAGACGCCGACCGAACGCTCCGCGGCGGCGGCACCAGCGATGCAAGCCCCGTTCCCGGGCGGCGGCGCCGCGCGCCGTCGGCTGCGCGGTTCAGCCCGGCCTGGCGCGTCCTCGGGTCGCTGCGTGCGCGCGGCGCGACGGCCACGCTGGCCCTGCTGGCCTACATCTCGGCGGCGGGCCTCTACGTCGCCGCGGAGCGTTCGCGCATCTACGAGTCGGTGCAGGCGCTGAACGAGCTTTCGCGGCACGAGAAGGCACTCGTCCTCGCCGAGGCCGCCCTCAGCGCCGCGCGCGCCGCCTCCGGCGAAACCGGCCGGGAGCGGCCCGTGCCCGAGACGTGCACCGGGCTGTTCGCGGCGCTGGAGGAGTTCGACCCCGGGTATGCGCGGCTGGAGCGCACGGTCGGCCGCCGCTGCGAGACGCTCGTCGAGTCGCCCGTGTCGGCCAACTGGATCGCATTGCGCGAGGCGCTGGCGCGTGCGGCCGACGAGCTCGAGATCCGGCACGGGCGCGTGGCCGACGAGCGCGAGGCCCAGCTCGTGGCCTACCGGCGGGCCTACGACGCGGTGACGCTCGAGACCGTCCAACTGTCGATCCTCGGCCTGGCGGTGTTCGGCTCGGCGGCCGCGTGGTTCTTCTCGCGGCTCGCGCGCGACATCCGCCGCCTGGAATCGCACGCGCGGCAGATCGTCCAGGGGCGGCGTGGCGTGATGCTCGCCGTCACGCGCTCGGACGAGCTGGGCGAGCTGATGCACGCCGTCAACCGCATGGCGACGGACCTCGACGAGCGCGAACAGCGCATCGCGCTGGACAACCAGCAGCGCTCGCAGCACGAGAAGATGCTCGCGGTCGGTGCGCTGGCCTCGGGCGTCGCGCACGAGGTCAACAATCCACTGGCCGTGATCGCCGGCACCGCCGCGTCGCTGCGCGCCGCGGCGCTGGAGCGCGGCGACGAGGCGGCGGCGGCGGCCGCGCGGGACATCGTCGCGCAGGCGCACCGGGCCGCCCAGGTCGCAAGGCATCTGGCCGAGGCGGCCGCGCCGCCGGCGGCCGAGCGCGACTGGGTCGACCTCGCGGCGCTCGCCACGCGCACCGTGCAGTGGATGCGCTATGACCGTCGCTACCGACGCGTCGGCTTCGAAGTGCACGCCGCGCCCGCCCTGCCCGCCGTGTTCAGTTCGGCGCAGGCGGTGCAGCAGGCGCTGATGCAGCTTCTGTCACTGGTGTGCGACAGCCTGGCGTCGCAGGGCGACCTGCACGTGCCGGTGCAACTGCGGCTCGCGCAGGAGGCCGACACGGTGTGCCTGGCGATCGAATCCGGCGCCAGGCTCGACCCGACACGCGCCGACGTCCAGCGCTCGATCGTGCTGGCACGCGCGTCGCTGGCACCGCTCGCGATCGAGCTTGCGTTCGGTCAAGAGGGCAGCATGCGCGGCACCCTTAAGCTTGCCTTCCCGATCGAGAGCGCCCAACCCTGAACCACCCGATGAACGGAATGCGCGAGCTCCACGTGCTCGTCGTCGACGACGAGCCGGCCATCCGCCAGGTGCTCAGCGCGGCGCTGACGAAGGCCGGTTACCCGGTGGAGACCGCCGCCTCGGCGGCCGAGGCACTGGCCCGGCTCGAGCGCACCGCCTTCGACGTGGTGCTGTCCGACGTGTTCATGCCGATCACCGACGGCATCGAACTGGTCAAGCAGGCGCGTGCGCGCGGCCACGCCGCGACCTTCATCATGATCACGGCGTTCGCCTCGGTCGACTCGGCCATCGATGCGATCAAGGCGGGGGCCTGGGACTACATCACCAAGCCGGTCCACAACGAGGAGATCCTGCGGCGCCTGGAGCAGATCGACGCCTTGCGCGGCCTGCGCGAGGAGAACCGAACGCTGCGCCGCATGGTGATGGGCGGCGAGGAGTCGCCGTTCACGTTCGCTTCGCCGTCGATGCAGGCCATCGAGCGCCTGATCACGCGCGTGGCCCCCACCGACAGCACCGTGCTGATCACCGGGGAGAGCGGCACCGGCAAGGGTGTGACGGCGCGCCGCCTGCACGAGCTCTCGACGCGGCGCGACGGGCCGTTCGTCGCGGTCAACTGCGGCGCGATCCCCGACAACCTGATCGAGTCCGAGCTGTTCGGCCACACCAAGGGGGCGTTCACCAGCGCCGACCGTGCACGCAAGGGCCTGTTCGTGCAGGCCGACCGCGGCACGATCTTCCTCGACGAGATCGGCGAGCTGCCGCTGGCGCTGCAGACCAAGCTGCTGCACGTGCTGGAGTCGAAGGAGGTGCGCGCCGTGGGCTCGGAGACGAGCCGCAAGGTCGACGTGCGCATCGTCGCTGCCACCAATCGCGACCCGTCGGCGATGGTGCACGAGGGCCGCTTCCGGGAGGACCTGTTCTTCCGCCTGTCGATGTTCCAGATCCCGATGCCGCCGCTGCGCGAACGTCGCGAGGACATCGCGCCCCTGATCCGGCACCTGCTGGCGCGGCGCGTGCAGTCGCCCGGCACGGCCGCATTGGAAATCGATGTCGACGCCGAGGACCTGCTGGTCGGCTTCGACTGGCCGGGCAATGTGCGACAGCTGGAGAACGTGCTGCATCGCGCGGCGATCCTGGCCGACGGTGGCCGCATCCATGTCGCGGACCTGCCGCCCGAGGTGGCGCGCGTGGCGGGCACCGCGGCGCTCGCCACGGGCGGTGGCGACGGGACGCTGCGTGAACGGGTGCGCCGGTTCGAGATCTCGCTGATCCGCCGTGCGATCGACGAGGCCGGTGGCGACCGCCGCCTCGCGGCGCAGCGGCTGGGCATCGGACTGTCGAGCCTGTACCGCAAGCTCGAGGAGGTCGGCGACTCCTGAAGGGTTGCGGGCGTACGGCCGGCCGCGATCGCGCGCGCACTGGCACGAAATTCGCTGCCCTCCGCGCATGGATCATGCGCGTTCGCCAAAGCCCCGTCGACGCACCCCGGCGCCCTGGCTGCTGGCGCTCGCGGCGGCATGCACCGTCGTCCTCGATGCCGCAGGCGCGCCGGCAGACGATCACCAGCGCGGCGAGCAGAGCTATCGACGCGGCGACGTGGTCGGCGCCATTGCCGCCTTGCGGCCCTCGGCCCAGGCCGGACACGCCCCCTCGCAGACCCTGCTGGCCTTCATCCTCGACCGCGCCGACTTCGCCGACGAGGCCGCGCGCCTGTACCAGGCCGCCGCCGCCCAGGACGACCCCGAGGGCCATGCCGGTCTGGCCAACGCCTACCTCACCGGGCGCGGCATTGCCAAAGATGAGAAGCGCGCGTGGCAGCATTTCTCGAAAGCGGCGGAACTCGGCCACGCGGCCTCGATCGAGGTGGTGGCCAACGCGCACGCCAAGGGGTTGCTGGGTCAGGGGGTCGACGCCGAAAAGGCGCGGCAATGGCGTTTGCGCGTGGCGCGCCCGGCGGCGTCCGGGCCGCGCTGAACGGCGATGCGCGCGTGGCCACTGGCGCTTGCGCTGGGCCTGGGCGCCAGCGCACCGGCCATGGCCGGGGACGTGCTGCGCGGTGGCGATCTGTACCGTCAGCACTGTCGTGGCTGCCACGGCGACGGCGGGCGCCCCGTCCTGCCGACGGCCCCGGACTTCACGCACCCCGGCGCGCTGCTCAAGCCGGACCTGTCGCTGCTGGCCGCGATCCGCCGCGGGCGCGGCGCGATGCCGGCCTACGAGGGCCAACTTCGCGACACCGAGATCCTCGACATCGTGGCCCACCTGAGAACCCTTCGATGAAACGCTTGCTGCACGCCGCCGCCTCGATCATTGCCTGGGGCGCCCTCGGCAACGCCCACGCCCAGCGCGTGAAGGACGTCTACGAGGTCGGCCCCGCCGTGTACGTGCGCGCGCTGACGGTGGAGCCGGCGCGCAAGGCCTTGTGGGTGGGCACCTCGGCCGGGGTGCACGAGGTGGACCTGGCCAGCGGCCGCGTGAGGAACACCTTCACGCGCAAGGAGGGCCTGGCCAACGAATACGTGTTCGCGGTGGGCATCGACCGCGACGGCCACAAGTGGTTCGGCACCAACGCCGGCGGCGTCTCGCGCTACAGGGACGGCCAGTGGAAGACCTTCTTCCCGATGCACGGCCTGGCGGACTACTGGATCTACGCCTTCGCGCAGCAGAAGAAGGGGGACTTCTGGATCGGCACCTGGGCCGGCGTCAACCGTCTCGACCCCAGGACCGGCAAGTTCACGACCTATGTGAAGGAACTGGTCAACGAGTGGGTCTACGGCATCGCCGTCGACGCGCAGGACCGCGTGTGGTTCGGCACCGAAGGCGGCGTGTCGATGTACGACGGCAAGGCCTGGACCTCCTGGACGCACAAGGACGGCCTGGGCGCGCCCAACAGCGCCAACCTGCCGTTCTCGACCAACACGGGGCTGGGCACGCGTTCGCGCCATGACCTGTCGGTCGGCAGCGAGGGCACGGCAACCTACAACCCGAACTACGTCTTTTCGATGTGGGCGGCCGCCGACGGCAGCATCTGGGCCGGCACCTGGGGGGGCGGCGCCGCGCGCTGGGACGGCAAGCGCTGGACGAACCTGACCACACGCGAAGGGCTGGCCGGCAACATCGTCTACAGCATCGTTCAGGACCGCGAGGGGGCCCTGTGGTTCGGCACCAACCAGGGCGTGACGCGCTGGGACGGCAAGCAGTTCCGCAGCGTCGGCATGGCCGAAGGCCTGCTGGAGCGCAACGTCTACGCGCTCGCGGTGGCGCCCGACGGCGACATCTGGGCCGGCACGCGGAAGGGCGTGGCGCGCATTTCCGTACGCTGAATGCAGGGGGAGGGTTTCGGCATGGCATCGAAGTTCGCGATCGCGGGCCTGGCAATGATCGGTCTTGGCGGCGCGCTGGGCGGCGCCTACCAGCTGGGTCGCACGCAGGCCGCCCCGGCGCCGGCGGCCGCAACGCCCGGCACCGCGCCGCCCCCCGGCCACGCCGCGCTCGCGCCACCGCAGCGCGAAGGCAAGGTCGGATCGGACCCGTCGCAGAAGTTCACCCACTTCCGCGTCGGCAACAAGAACGTCAAGCGCATCCTGGTCGACGGCGACCTGGTGTGGGTCGGCACCTCGGGCGGCATGGTGCGCTACGACACGCGCAACGACGACTACAAGCTCTACGACACGCAAAGCGGCCTGCTGTCCAACGGCATCTTCTTCGTCGGCAAGCTCGGCGGGCGCATTGCCGTGGGCACCTACGGCGGCGGCCTGGCGCTGCTGGACCCGAAGACCGACCGGTGGGAGACCTACAACGTGCCCGAGGGGCTGGGCGACGCCTTCGTCTACGACGTGCTGCAGACGAAGAATGGCGATGTGTGGATCGCCACCTGGTCGGGGGTCAACCGCATTCGCGGCGGCGACCTGAAGGATCGTTCGAAGTGGGAACTGCACACCGTCGAGAGCACCCGGGGTGGCCTGCCCAACGACTGGGTCTACGGTCTGGCCGAGGGCAGGAACGGTGAAATCTGGCTCGGCACGGAGGGCGGCCTGGCGCGCTTCGCCGGCGGCCAGTGGGACAATTGGAACCACGCCAAGGGGCTGGGGGCCGCCTACGAGCGCGTCAAGGACGCGATCGACTTCAAGACCGATCCCGCCAAGCAGTCCGACCACCACGCGCGGCAGAAGCAGGAGATGGGCCTGGCGGACATCAATGTGGCCTACAACCCGAACTACATCGTCTCGCTGGCGGTGGATCGTGAGGGCGTCGTCTGGGCGGGCACCTGGGGCGGCGGCCTGTCGCGCTTCGACGGCAAGACATGGAGCCAGCAGACGGTGTCCGAAGGTCTGCCGGGCAACCACGTCTTCATGCTGCACCTCGACCCGGACGGCGTGCTGTGGATCGGCACCAACAAGGGCCTCGCCAAGGCCAGGCCGGAGGGCGGTTTTGCCGTCATGACGACCCACGACGGACTGTTCTCCGACACGGTCTTCTCGATGGCCACCGGCCGTGACGGTACGCTGTGGGTCGGCAGCTTCGGCGGCGTCGCGCGGATCAAGCCGTCGTGACCGTGCCCCTGCGATGACGATGGACCAGCGCGCGCCCCACCCCCACCTGCACGGCCTGCTCCCGGTCGATGCCCATGCCCTGCTGGCGCGGCTGCTGGAGATCGCCGACGACGCGATCATCGTGGCCGACGACGCGCTCGAGGTGGTGCTGTTCAACGAGGGGGCCGAGCGCGTGTTCGGCTGCCCCGCCGCCGACATGCTGGGCCGCCCGGTCGCCATGCTGCTGCCGGAGGGGCTGCGCGCGCTTCACAACGCGCACATGCGCACCTTCGCCCATGCGCCGCGTGCCGCGCGACGCATGGGCGAGCGACGCGACATCCAGGGCCAGCGTGTCGATGGCCGCCTGTTCGACGCCGAGGCTTCGATCTCCCACCTCGAGGTCGACGGCCGCACCTTCTTCACCGTGATCCTGCGCGACGTGACCGAGGCGCGCGCGGCCGCACGCGCGCTGGCGGCCAGCGAAGCGCGCTTTCGTCAGTTGGCCGCGGCGGCACCGGTCGGCATCTTCCAGGCCGATGCCGCGGGCGCCTGCAGCTTCGTCAACGACCGTTGGTGCGAGATCACCGGCCTGACGGCCGCCGAAGCGGCCGGGGGCGGCTGGACCGCCGCCCTGCACCCGGCCGACCGCGCCCGCGTGCGCGAGGCGTGGCACGAGGCGGTGTCCGGCAGCCGCCCGTTCGCCTTGCGCTATCGCTTCCTGCGCGCGGACGGGACCGAGACCTGGGTCGACGGCCAGGCTGCCGCGCAACCCGGCCCCGCAGGCAGCGTGGCGGGGTGGATCGGCACGATCAGCGACGTCACGGCGAGCCTGCGCCAGGCCGCAGACCTGGAGCGCGCCAAGTCCGAGGCGGAGGCCGCGGCGCGCGCCAAGAGCCTGTTCCTGGCCAACATGAGCCACGAGATCCGCACGCCGCTGAATGCGGTGATCGGCATGACCACGCTGCTGCTGGACACGCCCATGAGCGAGGATCAGCACGACTTCGCCCGCACGATCCACGCCAGCAGCGAGGCGCTGCTGGCGTGCATCAACGACATCCTCGACTATTCGAAGGCCGACGTGGGCAAGCTCGAGCTGGAGCGGGCGCCCTTCGATCTGCGTCACCTGGTGGAGGAATCGCTCGACCTGGTCACGCCGCGCGCACTCGAGAAGGGGCTCAACCTGGCCTACCAGATCGAGGAGGGCACACCGGAGGCGCTGATCGGCGACGCCGCACGATTGCGCCAGATCCTGACCAACCTGCTGTCCAACGCGGTCAAGTTCACGCACCAGGGTGAGGTGCTCACCACGGTCGACTGCGTGGCGACGGAGGAAGCCGCCGTGCGGCTGCACCTCGCGGTGGAGGACACCGGCATCGGCATCGCCGCCGAACACCTGCCCAGGCTGTTCCAGAGCTTCAGCCAGGTCGACCCCTCGACCACCCGCAAGTACGGCGGCACCGGGTTGGGGCTGGCCATCAGCAAGCGCCTGGCCGAACTGATGGGCGGCGAGGTGAAGGTCGAGAGCACGCCGGGCCGCGGGTCCGTCTTCCACGTCTGGGTTCGCCTGGAGCGGGCCGCCGTTGCGCCGGCAATGCCCTTCCTGCAGCGCGACGCACCGGCACTGGCCGGCAAACGCATCCTGATCGTCGACGACAACCAGAGCAACCGCCGCATCCTGGCGCGCTTCGCCATGCTGTGGGGGATGCGCCCGAGCACGCTGCCGTCCGCGCTCGAGGCACTGGACCGCGTGCGGCATGGCGAGCCCTTCGATGTCGCGGTGCTGGATGTCAGCATGCCCCACATGGATGGTGTCGAGCTGGCCCGCCAGCTGCACCAGTGCC
Organism: Burkholderiaceae bacterium; assembly: GCA_035716845.1. Lineage (GTDB taxonomy): Bacteria > Pseudomonadota > Gammaproteobacteria > Burkholderiales > Burkholderiaceae_C > CADEEN01. The sequence continues at coordinate 14,858 of DASTJE010000145.1, read as the reverse complement.
CCGGCGCCGAAGCGCTGCCGGTGGTCTTCCTGACCTCGCTCGGCCAGCGGCCCGCCGCGGGCGCGGCCGGCGACGGGGCCCGGTTCGCAGCCTGCCTGTCCAAGCCGATCAAGGCCTCCCAGCTGTACGACACGCTCGTCGCGACGGTGAACGGCGAGGCGCCTGCAGCCCCCCAAAGGCCGGACGTCGCGCCAACGCCGCCGCGGCAGGCGCTTCAGGTGCTGGTGGCCGAGGACCACCCCATCAACCAGCGCGTGGTGCTGCGCCTGCTCAAGCACCTGGGCCACCATGCCGAAGCGGTGGGCAACGGCCGCGAGGCGCTCGAGGCGGTTGCGCGGCGGCATTTCGACGTCGTGCTGATGGACATCCAGATGCCCGAGCTGGACGGCATCCAGGCCGCCCGAGCCATCGTGCGCAAGCGCGGACCTCAGGGCCTGCCACGCATCATCGCCATGACCGCCAACGCCATGCCAGGCGACCGCGAGGTCTACATGGCCACGGGCATGGACGGCTACCTGGCCAAGCCGGTCGAGTTGCGCGACCTGGCCGACGCCCTCGGCCGCAGTGGTGCAAGCCCGCTCGGCGTCGACCCGGCGCTGGCAGAACTGGCGATCGACGCCGGGCGCCTTGAGCACATCCGCTCGATGCAGGACGACAGCCAGCCCTCGCTGGTGCGCGAGCTGATCGACATGTTCGACGGCGACTCGACGAGCCACATCCGACGCATCGCCGATGCGCAGGTTCGTGGCGATGCGCCGGCGCTGCGGACCTTCGCCCACCGATTCCTGTCGGCGACGCAGAACATCGGTGCGCTGCGCCTGTCGGCGCTGTGCGCGGAAATCGAATCGCTGGCGCGCCAGGAGCGTCTCGAAGAGGCCGGGCAGCTGGTCGAGGCCTTGTCGCATGAGCGCGCGAAGGCGGTCAGCGCGTTGGCCGCCTTGCGCTCTCGCTACTAGCAGCAGACGATGCACGAGCGCCCAAGCGCCCTCTCGCGTCGAGGCTGGCTGGGCTGGGCGTCCGGCCTGGCGGTGCTGCCCTGGCCCGCACAGGCGGCGCAGCGCGAGACGCGCACCCTGTTCGGCTCCCCGGTCGACCTGCTGCTGCCCGGCGCGGCGCCCCGTGCAGCGGCCGAGGACCTGTTCGCCGGCCTGGCGCGCATGAATGCGCGCTGGAACGCGTGGAAACCGGGCGACCTGGACGATCTCAACGCGGCGCTGCGCGCCGGCCGCTCGCACGTGACGACACCGGCACTTGCGTCGATGATCCGCTCGGCGGCCACGCTGGAGCGCGCGTCCGATGGCTGCTTCAATCCCGCGATCGGCGGTCTCGTCGGTGCCTGGGGCTTCCACGCCGATGTGATGCGCGCAGGCTCGGCGCCGGCGGAATCCGCGATCGCGGCCTGGACCGCGGCCCGGCCAAGCCTGTCGCAGCTCGAGCTGCGCGGCCTCACGGTGGTCGCGTCGTCACGCCGCGTGCAACTCGACTTCGGCGCCTATGCCAAGGGCGTGGCGCTCGACTGGGCGCTCGAGCGCCTTGCGCGCCAAGGCATCCGCGACGCGCTGCTGAACCTGGGCGGCAACCTGGCGGCAATGGGTACCGTCGACGGCCGCGCCTGGGCGGTGGGCATCCGCGATCCTCATGGCCCGGGTTTGATTGCGAGCCTGGCGGTGCACGGCCGCGAGGCGGTCGTCACCTCGGGCACCTACGAGCGCGTCCGCGTGCTCGACGGACGCCCATGCACGCACATCCTCGACCCGCTGCGCGGCGTCCCCGCCGACGGCTTCGACAGCGTGACGGTGGTGCACCGCTCGGCGTCGCTGGCCGACGCCGCGGCGACGGCGCTGCTGGTTGCCGGGCCCCGGCAATGGCAGCGGATGGCACGGCGTCTGGGCGTGGACCAGGTGCTGGTGGTCGATCGCGCAGGCCGGCACGCCGCGACGGCGGCTCTGGCCCCCCGACTGCACTGGCGGGCCTGACCCAGCGCCTTCGGGCGTGCGCTGCGTCACGCGGCGCGGCCGCTTGCGCTTCATTGGCGTTCGTGCGTGGCCGATATCCGGCGCATGCCCCGCCTGCCTGCCGCACGCCGCCGCGCTGCCCATGCCATCGCGCTGGCGCTCGTGTCCACTTCGGCTGCGGCCGGCACGCACTGGCGCTGCGAACTGTCGACCGACCTCGTGCGCCTGGCGTGCCGCGCCGATGCGGCCTCACTCGAAGCGGCACCCGTCGCGCCCGTCGCGCCGGTGGTCGCCGTGGTCCACGGGACGCGTTTTCCACTCGATGCAACGCGCCGCTGGTTCGTCGACCTGTGGTCGCCGCCGACCGATCCCGACTGGCTGCGCTTGCTGGCCCGCGCAACGATCTGCTACCGCAGCCCGGACTGCACGGTCGAGGTGATCGACACCGCCACGCTCGCGGCGCGCTGAGCCCGGTCGCGCTATTGCGCCGGCAACACCATGCGCAGGCGATCCGCCTCGACCGTGATCGAACCGCCCAGTTCCGACACACGCAGGCGGGCCAGTTCGAAGCGGTGATCGCCGCGCACGTGGTCGACGCCCAGCGACGCGCCCGTCCGGGGACAGACGCAGGAGAACGTGACGACGATCGACCCGGCCCCACCCGCCTGGCTCTCGACACGGATGCTTCGCGGGTTGTCGGCGTCGTGCTCGACGTCGGCCAGCGCCTGGAGCGTGTTCATCACCGCCTCCGCGAGCTGGTTGCGCACCGTCTCGATCGCGGGCAGGTTCTCGGCCGGAACGAAGGTCACGGGCCGGCGCCGGAAACGGCGGTCGAAGCCATGGAACTCGCAGACGGTGGCCAGGGCGGCGTTGATGTCGACCCACTGCCGCGTGTCGCCGCTCGGTGAAGCGAAGTCGGCGATCTTGCGCACCATGCCGGCAATGCGGCTGGTCTGCTCGAGGATCAGCCTCGACGCAGCAGGGTCCGGCAGCGCCTGCGCGGCACCTGCAATCACCGTCAGCGGATTGCCGACCTCGTGCGAGACGCCATCGGCCATCGTGGACAGCGCAGCCATCTTCTCGCGGTGCCAGGCCTGCTCCCGCTCAGCGGCTCGCTGCTGCGCGAGCCATTGGCGGTCGATGTAACGCTGCCCGACACGCACAATCGCCAGCGACGCCAGGTACAGCAACCCGACCAGGCCGCCGACGATGAGGAGGAACCCGTCCGAGTCCTTCTCGACGCGACGCTGGTTGTCTTCGGCGACGCGAGCCGCCTCGGACTGGTTGGCCGCGATATTGGCGGCAAAGGTCGCGCGTGCGGCCTGCATCTGCGCAAGGAACGGCGTGACATCCGAGTAAAGCTCGAACACGCCGACGATGTGATCGTCCGGACCCAGGCGCACCGGCACGTACGACGAGATCAGATCGCGATTCTCGACCACCCCCTCGAAGGCGCTGAAGCGCTCGCGGTGTGTCAGTTCGCTGGCCGGATGCCCCGTGCTGGCGCGACGCCAACCCTCGTTGGCCGAAGCGTCGTCGCCGATCTGCGCGTGCTCCGACGAGTACACGGTCACGCCGCGCAGGTCGAACACCTTGATCTTGAACACGGTGCTCGCCCGCATGGCGCCGACGGCCGCACGATCCGCTGCCGGGAAACCGGCCGACTCACGGATGCGCCGCCCGACCTCGGCGTGGCAGGCACGCCGCGCGGCGGCGTCATCGGCGATGGCACGGCAGGGCTCGATGGGAATGCGCGCCGCCGCCTCCACGAGCGGCGCAAACCGGCTCGCCCACACCGTGTTGGCCACGATCCGTGTCAGATTGACGTGCCCCGCCTCGTTGACGGCCAGCAGGCTGGCGCGGGCAGCCTCCTCGTTGCGCTGGGCCAGTTCCGACTGCGCGCGCGCAAGCGCCTGCTGCTGGTCGCGCTGGACCTTGGCGAAGTAGACGACCTCGCCCTCCTGCAGGAAGAACAGCGCCACACCGGCCGCCGCAAAGACGACGAGCGTCGACAGGGTGAAGAACCGCATCAGCGGGAAGCGCTGCGGCGGCACGACAGGCGACGAAGCCATGGCGACGATGCTAGCCGATGGCCGGCAGCCGCTGACGCGCCCGGCACCGGCACCACCAACGAAAACGCCACCCGGAGGTGGCGCAAGTCGTTGCCGTGACTGGTGGGTGGTGCAGGGTTCGAACCTGCGACCCCTGCCGTGTGAAGGCAGTGCTCTACCGCTGAGCTAACCACCCGGGGTCGAAGCCGCGCATTATGCCAGAGCTCGCCAGACCGTCTTGCCGCCGCTGGCCTTGTCCAGGTCGGCCAGCACGGCGTCGTGCGCGGCGAGTTCCTCGGCGCTGACGGTCACGGCCAGCAGTGCCGACGCGGACAGGTCCAGCGCGGGCATGCCCGTCACCGGGCCTGCAGCGGCCGCAGAGCTCTCGATGACCAGCGAGTCCTGGCCGCGCGTCAGGCGGATGTAGACCTCGGCCAGCAGGCCCGCGTCGAGCAGCGCGCCGTGCAACGTGCGGTTGGAGTTGTCGACCTCCAGGCGCCGGCACAGCGCGTCGAGCGAATTGGCCTTGCCCGGGAACATCTCGCGCGCCATCGTCAGCGAGTCGGTGACCTTGGCCACGATCTGTGCGAACGGCCCGCGCGCGATGCGCCGCAGCTCGGCATCGAGGAAGCCCACGTCGAACGGCGCGTTGTGGATGATGACCTCCGCCCCGCGCAGGTACTCGACCAGTTCGTCGGCGATCTCGGCGAAGCGCGGCTTGTCGGCGAGGAATTCGTCGGTCAGCCCGTGCACCTTGATCGCCTCCTCGCTGCCGGGGCGCTCGGGATTGACGTAGAAGTGCAGGTTGCGCCCGGTCAGGCGCCGGTTGACCATCTCCAGGCAGCCGATCTCGACCAGGCGGTCGCCGCTGTCGGGCGACAGGCCGGTGGTCTCCGTGTCCAGGAAGATCTGTCGCAAGCGGGTCTCCTCACTCGGTGCGGCGCGCCAGCAGCCAGGCGCCGAAGGCGATCATCGGCACGCACAGCCACTGGCCCATGCTCAGGCCGAGCGCCAGCGGGCCGAGGAAACGGTCGGGCTCGCGGAAGAACTCGGCCGCGAAGCGCAGCACGCCGTAGCCCACCAGGAAGGCCCCGGACACGCGCCCCAGGGCGCGCGGCGAGCGGGCGTACAGCCACAGCACCGCGAACAGCAGCAGCCCCTCCAGCAGCGCCTGGTAGATCTGCGACGGGTGGCGCGGCACCATCGATCCGGACTGCGGGAACACCATCGCCCAGGGCAGCGACGGGTCGGCCTCGCGCCCCCAAAGCTCGCCGTTGATGAAGTTGCCGATGCGCCCGGCCGCAAGCCCCGTGGGCACGCAGGGGGCGACCAGGTCGGTCACCTCGAAGAAGGGCCGGCCACGCCGGCGCGCGAACAGCGCGATCGCGCCGATCGCGCCGAGCAGGCCGCCATGGAAGGACATGCCGCCCTTCCACACCATCAGCGCCTCCAGCGGGTTGGCGAGGTAGTGCACCGGCTTGTAGAAGACCACGTAGCCCAGCCGGCCGCCGATGATCACGCCCAGCACGCCGAAGAACAGCAGGTCCTCCACGTCGCGCCGCGTCCAGCCGCGCTCGGCATACGGCGCCATCGCGGTGCGCCGCCCGGCCAGCCACAGGAAGAGGCCGAAGGCCACCACGTACATCAGGCCGTACCAATGGATGGCCAGCGGGCCGAGCTGGAGGGCGATCGGGTCGAACTGCGGATGGATCAGCATGGTCACGTGCGCGTGGATCGGTCGAATTGTCACCGCAGATGTCGGACAATCCGCGACTCCCCTGACCGCATCGATCCCCCCCAACGCCATGAGTCAAGCCAACCGCCGATCCAGGAACATCACCGAGGGCGTGGCCCGCGCGCCGAACCGCTCGATGTACTACGCGATGGGCTACCAGGACACCGACTTCGGCAAGCCGATGATCGGCGTGGCCAACGGGCACAGCACGATCACGCCCTGCAACTCCGGCCTGCAGCGGCTCGCGGACGCGGCGGTGGACGAGCTCAAGGCGGCCGGCGCCAACCCGCAGGTCTTCGGCACGCCCACCATCAGCGACGGCATGGCCATGGGCACCGAGGGCATGAAGTACAGCCTCGTCTCGCGCGAGGTGATCGCCGACTGCGTCGAGACCTGCGTGGGCGGCCAGTGGATGGACGGCGTGCTGGTGATCGGCGGCTGCGACAAGAACATGCCCGGCGGCATGATGGGCATTCTGCGTGCCAACGTGCCGGCGGTGTACGTGTACGGCGGCACCATCCTGCCCGGCAAGTACAAGGGGCAGGACCTCAACATCGTCAGCGTGTTCGAGGCTGTCGGCCAGTTCAGCGCCGGCAAGATGAGCGAGGAGGACTTCTGCCAGATCGAGCGCCGCGCCATCCCCGGCAGCGGCAGCTGCGGCGGCATGTACACCGCCAACACGATGAGCTCGGCCTTCGAGGCGCTGGGCATGAGCCTGCCCTACGCCAGCACGATGGCCAACGTCGAGGACCCGATCGTCGAGCACACCAAGGCGGCCGCCCGCGTGCTGGTCGAGGCGGTCAAGGCCGACCTCAAGCCGCGCGACATCGTCACGCGCCGCTCGATCGAGAACGCGGTGGCCGTCATCATGGCCACCGGCGGCTCGACCAACGCGGTACTGCACTTCCTGGCCATCGCGCACGCGGCGGGCGTCGAGTGGACGATCGACGACTTCGAGCGCGTGCGCCGCAAGGTGCCGGTGCTGTGCGACCTCAAGCCCAGCGGCCGCTACCTGGCGGTGGACCTGCACCGCGCCGGCGGCATCCCGGCGGTGATGAAGGTGCTGCTGGACGCGGGCCTGCTGCACGGCGACTGCCTGACCGTCACCGGCAAGACGGTGGCCGAGAACCTGAAGGACGTGCCGCCGCTGCGCGCCGACCAGGACGTGATCCGCCCGATCGGCAACCCGATGTACGCCGAAGGCCACCTCGCCATCCTGCGCGGCAATCTCGCCACCGAAGGCTGCGTGGCCAAGATCACCGGCCTCAAGAACCCGGTCATCACCGGCCCGGCGCGCGTGTTCGACGACGAGCAGTCGGCGCTGGCAGCCATCATGGCCGGGCAGATCAAGGCGGGCGACGTGATGGTGCTGCGCTACCTCGGCCCCAAGGGCGGCCCCGGCATGCCGGAGATGCTGGCCCCCACCGGCGCGCTGATCGGCCAGGGCCTGGGCGAGAGCGTCGGCCTGATCACCGACGGCCGCTTCTCCGGCGGCACCTGGGGCATGGTGGTGGGCCACGTCGCGCCCGAAGCCTACGACGGCGGCACGATCGCGCTCGTGCACGAGGGCGACTCGATCACCATCGACGCGCACCGGCTGATGCTGCAGCTCAACGTCGACGACGCGGAACTGGCGCGCCGCCGCGCCGCCTGGGTGCAGCCGCAGCCGCGCTACACGCGCGGCGTGCTGGCCAAGTTCGCGTTCAACGCCGCCAGCGCCAGCGTGGGCGCGGTGCTCGACCGCTTCGAGGCGAAGAAGTAGGGCCTACTTCTTCTGCGCGCCCTGGCCCTTGGCGTCGCCGGGAAGTTCGCCGAGGTCGGTGTTCACCTGGCTGCTGTCGAAGACGCTGTCGCGCACCACTTTCTCGTTGTGCTCGCGCACCGCGGTGCGCTTGCTCTCCTCGCGCTCGGCCGCCGCGCGCCGCACGCGTTGCGCCGCGTCATCCAGGCGCTGGCGGTCGCGGTCGATGCCCAGCGCCTCCATGCTCTTGCGGCGCCGCTCGCGCTTGCGCTCCTCGAGCTTGTCCATTTCCTTGCGACGCGTGAAGCCGCTGGCGTCCGCGTAGGCCCACCAGGCCGCCGCGCACGCGAACGGGGCCAGCACCCACCACCAGCTCCACGCGGCCACCGGGCCGAACTCGCCCAGCTTCATGGCGATCAGGAGCACGCCGATGACGATGAACCACATCTTCTAACCCCCTGCGCGCGGCATCGGTCAACGACCCTGCCTAGAATCGCGTTCGTTTGTCTGACTGTATCCCAGTCCCCCACCCCACCACCCGGAAGGAATCCATGAAGCCCACGCTCGTGCTCGCCGCCGTTCTGGCCACCCTGGCCGCCCCCGTCTTCGCCAACCAGGACCTGGCTCAGAAGAAGAACTGCCTGGCCTGCCACGCCGCCGACAAGAAGCTGATCGGCCCGTCGTACAAGGACGTGGCGGCCAAGTATGCCGGCCAGAAGGACGCCGCGGACAAGCTGGCGCAGAAGATCCAGAAGGGCGGCTCGGGCGTCTGGGGTGCGGTGCCGATGCCCGCCAACCCGCAGGTCAACGACGCCGAGGCCAAGCAGCTGGCGGCCTGGATCCTGACCGTCAAGTAGTCCGCGTCGGGCCGCACGCGAGGGCCCCGTCTGCGCGGGGCCTTTTTTCTTTTCTCAACGACATGCCCGGCCGCGCCGACCCGGTCCCGCCCTGCCCCTGCGGCAGCGCTCGTGCCTACGCCGCGTGCTGCGGGCGCTGGCACGACGGCCCGCTGCAGTTCCAGGCGCCCGACGCGGCCTCGCTGATGCGTTCTCGCTATGCCGCCTACGTGCTGCGTCGGGCGCCCTACCTGCTCGCGACCTGGCATCCGTCGACCCGGCCGACCCAGCTCGACCTGGACGACCCTGATCTGCGATGGCTCGGGCTCGAGGTGCGCCGCCATCGGACGTCCACCGGAGCAGCCGCGAATGCCTCGGTACGCGAGCTTGCCGAAGTCGAGTTCGTCGCGCGCTCCAAGCGTCACGGTCGTGCGCATCGGCTGCACGAGACCAGCCGCTTCGTGCGCGAGGGCGGCCGCTGGTACTACCTCGACGGCACGCTGCTGGAGCCCTGAGAACGCCCTTCAGGCAGCTGCGGCCGGCGTGCGGATGAGGTGGTCGAACGCCGACAGCGCCGCCTTGGAGCCCTCGCCGCTGGCCACGATGATCTGCTTGTACGGCACCGTCGTCGCGTCGCCGGCTGCGAAAACGCCCGGCAGGCTGGTGGCCCCGCGCGCGTCGACCACGATCTCCCCGTGGCGGTTGAGTTCCAGGGTGCCCTTGAGCCACTCGGTGTTGGGCACCAGGCCGATCTGCACGAACACGCCCGCCAGCTCGACGTGGTGCACCGCAGCGCTGGCCCGGTCGCGGAACGACAGGCCGGTGACCTTCTGCCCGTCGCCGTGGATCTCGAGCGTCTGGGCATTCAGGTGCAGCGTCACGTTGGGCAGGCTGCGCAACTTGTCCACCAGCACCGCGTCGGCCTTGAGCTGCTCGGCGAACTCGATCAGGGTCACGTGCTCGACGATGCCGGCCAGGTCGATGGCCGCCTCCACGCCGGAGTTGCCGCCGCCGATCACGGCGACCTTCTTGCCCTTGAACAGCGGACCGTCGCAATGTGGGCAGTAGGCCACGCCACGCGTCTTGTATTCCTGCTCGCCGGGCACGCCGACGTTGCGCCAGCGCGCGCCGGGCGCCAGCACGATGGCGCGTGCGCGCAGTTCGGCACCGTTGCCGAGCCTCACCGAGGCATGGCCGCCGGGCTGCGTGGCCGGCGCCAGAGCCTCGGCGCGCTGGCCCTTCATCAGCGCCACGTCGTAGGCACGCACATGCGCCTCCAGGTCGGCCGCGAACCTCGGCCCCTGCGTCTCGCGCACCGAGATGAAGTTCTCGATGCCCAGCGTGTCGAGCGTCTGGCCGCCGAAGCGTTCGGCCACGAGGCCGGTGCGGATGCCCTTGCGCGCGGCATACACCGCGGCCGCCGCACCGGCCGGGCCACCGCCGACCACCAGCACGTCGAACGGCGCCTCTTCGGCCAGGCGCTCGGCGTCGCGCGCCGCGGCGCCGGTGTCGACCTTGGCGAGGATTTCCTCGAGCGACATGCGTCCGCTGGCGAAGAGCTCGCCGCCGAGGAAGACCGCGGGCACCGCCATGATCTGCCGCGCCTCGACCTCCTCCTGAAACAGGCCTCCGTCGATCGCCACGTGGCGGATGCGCGGGTTCAGCACGGCCATCAGGTTCAGCGCCTGCACCACGTCCGGACAGTTGTGGCAGGTCAGGCTCATCCAGGTCTCGAACTCGAGCACGCCGTCGCCCTCGGGTGCAAAGGTGCGGATCCGGTCGATGAGCTCCGGTGCGACCTTGGGCGGGTGGCCGCCGGCCTGCAGCATGGCCAGTACCAGCGACGTGAATTCATGCCCCATCGGCACGGCGGCGAAGCGCACGCCCATGTCGGCCCCGGCACGGGTGATCTGGAACGACGGCCGGCGCGCGTCGACACCGTCGAGGCGCACGTGCACCCGCGGCGAGAGTCGCGCCACCTCCTCGATCAGTGAGCGCATCTCCGACGCAGCGCCGCTGTCATCGAGCGAGGCCACGAGTTCGATGTCGTGCACGAGCCGCTCGAGGTAGGTACGCAATTGGGACCCGAGGGTGGCGTCGAGCATGGTGTTCTCCGGCGATGTGATGGGGGCGGGTGGGCGAACGCGCGCCGACCCGGTCGCGAGGGCCCACGGGGACGCTCGCGACAGGGCCCGCAGGCTCTGTCGAAGGAGGGCGGACCTAGATCTTGCCGACCAGGTCCAGCGACGGGGTCAGCGTCGCCGCGCCGTCGTTCCACTTGGCCGGGCAGACCTGGCCCGGGTGCTTGGCCACGTATTGCGCGGCCTTGACCTTGCGCAGCAGCTCGGTGGCATCGCGTGCGATGGCGTTGTCGTGGATCTCGGCGGTCTTGATCACGCCGTCCGGATTGATCACGAAGGTGCCGCGCAACGCCAGGCCTTCTTCCTCGATGTGCACGCCGAACATGCGCGTCAGCGTGTGCGTCGGGTCCCCCACCAGCGGGAACCTGGCCTTGCCCACCGCAGGCGAAGTCTCGTGCCACACCTTGTGCGCGAAATGGGTGTCGGTGGTGATGACGTAGACCTCGGTCTCGAGCTTCTTGAACTCGGCATACCGGTTGGCGCAGTCCTCGACTTCGGTCGGGCAGTTGAACGTGAAGGCTGCCGGCATGAAGACGAAGGCGGACCAGCGGCCCTTGATCGTCTCGTGGGTCACTTCGACGAACTTGCCGTCGTGGAACGCCTGCGCCTTGAAGGGCTGCACCGGGGTGTTGATGATCGACATCGTGGTCCTCTCTGGGGTGGGTTGAATCGATGTCAAAACTGTATCGACAAATCATGGTCAATAGACTAGATTTATCGCATGGTGGCGATACAGCCACCCTATGAAACTTCCCCTGCGCCCGGCCGCGCAGCGCCGGCGCCCGGGGCGGCGCTGCGGCGTCAGGGCACCTCGCGCCCCGCAGCCGCCTGCCAGACGCGGTACCAGTCCTCGTGCGGCAGGTCGACCGCCAGCGACGCGACAGCCTCGCGCAGGGCCTCGATGCGGCCCGATCCGGTGATCGGCACCGGCCGCGACGGGTGGCGTCGGATCCACGCGTAGGCCATCGTCGCGGCAGAGACGCCGCGTTCGCGGCCCAGCGCCTCGAGCACGCCGCGCGTGCGGCGCGCCGCGTCGTCGTCGCCCGTGAGCAGGCGCCCGCCCGCCAGCGGCGACCAGGCCATCGGCGGCACGCCCAGGTCGGTGGCCTGGTCGAGCGTGCCGTCGTGCAGCGGGGCGAGTTGCAGCGGCGAATACTCGATCTGGTTCGTCGCCAGCGCAACGCGCCGGTGCAGCAGCGCGAACTGCGACGGCGCGTGGTTGGACACGCCGAAGTGCAGCACCTTGCCCTGTGCGCGCAGGCTGCGGAAAGTGTCCGCGAGCTCGTCGGGGTCCATCAGCGCATCGGGCCGGTGGATCAGCAGCAGGTCGATGCGGTCCGTGCGCAGCGCGCGCAGCGACTGCTCGACCGACGCGACGACGTGCGCACGCGAGGTGTCGTAGCTCTTGATCGCATGCGCCGGCCGCGCGGGCGACACCGGCTTGATGCCGCACTTGGTCACCAGCATGAGCCGGTTGCGCAGCGCCGGCTCGCTCGCCAGGGCCTCGCCGAAGGCCGCCTCGGCGCCGTAGCCGCCGTAGATGTCGGCGTGGTCGAAGCTCGTGATCCCCAGCTCGAGCGCCTGCTCGATCCAGCGCACGAGCGCAGGGGTGTCGAGGCGCCATTGCATCAGGCGCCACATCCCGGCCACGACCGGGGAAAGCTGTACTGGCATGCAGCCAGTCTAGCTGTGCAGGTCTCCGGCCAGGCTGGCCAGGGTCTCCGGCGCCACCTGCACGTGCGCCGGGTAGTGGGTGTGGTCGCAGCCGAGCTTGACCGCGGCGCCGGCGCGGATCGCCTGCCGCTGCGCCGCGCTGAACTCGAAGCGCAGGAAGTGCACCGACGATGTCTTCTCGTCGTTCTCGCGCTCGAGGTCCTCGTCGGCGATGGCGTAGACGCGGGCGTGGCCCTCGACCTCGACGAACATGCGGTCCTCGATGTCGATCAGGCGTGCCAGTTCGCGCTTGCGCTCGTGCGGATCGGGGTACTCGATCAGCATCGTCGCCTTCCAGTTCGTGCCCTCAGGCACCAGCGGGCCGTAGGCGTCGATCTCCGACTGGATGCCCTCGTCGTCGAAGATCTTCTCGATGAGCAGCATCTCCTGGATCTGGCGCCGGATGGTCTGCTCGTCCTCGAACTGCACCGTGACGTGCTCGCCCAGCCTCACGCTGCGCTGCCTGCGGTGGGCGATGGCCTCGGCACGGGTCGTCTTGCGGACCTTCGAATAGGCCTCCAGCGTCAGGAGGCTGTCGCGGGTGATGGTCATGTCGATCGTCGCGTGAAGGGATTCAGTCCAGGCCGTAGGCGATGCGCACGAGGCTGATCGGATGCTGCACCTGGCGGGCCGGCGTGCCCGCCTGCTCCATGCCCTGCGCGATGTGGTGCCCGGCCATCGGGCAGTCGCTGCCGACGTAGTCCGGCTCGTCCTTGGCCATCGCCTTGAACACCGGGCGGCCGATCTTCATCGCCACCGGGTGCGTGGCGGTCTTCACGCCGTAGGTGCCGGCGTGACCCGAGCAGCGCTCGACCGTGTTGAGCCTGACCTCGACCCGCGTGCCCACGAGCTTGAGCATCTCCTCGGTCTTGCGGCCGATGTTCTGCACCCGCCCGTGGCAGGGGATGTGGTAGCTGACCTTGCCCAGCGCCGTCTTGAAGTCGGTCTTCAGCAGGCCGTCCTTGTGACGCGCGACCAGGTACTCGAAGGGGTCGTACATCGCCTCCTTGACCGCCTGCGTGTCGGCGCAATCGGGGAACATCAGCGGCAGCTCCTGCTTGAACATCAGCGTGCAGCTGGGAACAGCCGCCACGATCGCGTAACCCTCGCGCGCGTACCTCGCGAGCACCGGGATGTTGGCCGCCTTGTGCTCGGCCACCGCGTCGAGATCGCCGAGCTCGAGCTTGGGCATGCCGCAGCACTTTTCCTTCTCGACGATCACGTACGGGATCTCGTTGTGCTGCAGGATCTTGAGCAGGTCGTGGCCGATGCCCGGCTCGTTGTAGTTGATGAAGCAGGTGGAGAAGATGGCCACCTTGCCCGGGGTGCGCTCGCCGTTCGTCACCACCGTCGCCCGGGCCTTCGCGGCGCCCCAGCGGAACCGCTGCGTGGCCAGCTCGGGCATCCACGCGTCGGGGTGCACGCCGAGCATCGAATCCATCTGCCTGCGCGCGAACTTCGTGCGGTTGACCGCGTTGACGACCTGCACCACGACGGGAATGCCCGCGAACTGGCCGTGCTTGTCGGTGGAGGCGAGGAACCGCTCGCTCGCCCTGACCTCGCCCTTCCTGAACTTGATCGCCTTGGCGCGCAGCATCAGGTGCGGGAAGTCGAGGTTCCACGCGTGCGGGGGCGTGTACGGACACTTGGTCATGTAGCACAGGTCGCAGAGGTAGCACTGGTCGACGACCTTCCAGTAGTCCTCCTTCCTCACGCCGTGCACCTCGCCGTCCTCGGTGGCGTCCACCAGGTCGAAGAGGTTGGGGAAGCTCTGGCACAGGCTGACGCAGCGGCGGCAACCGTGGCAGATGTCGAACACGCGCTCCATCTCCTTGAGCGCAGCCGCCTCGTCGTAGAACTCCGGGCCCTTCCAGTCGAGCGGATGACGGGTCGGGGCTTCGAGGTTGCCTTCTCTCATGGGATGGAAGCAGGGGGCCCCACGGCCCCCTGCCCTCTTGCTGCGGGTTGGGGGGTCAGTCGACCAGCGAGTCGAGCGCCTTCTGGTAGCGGTTCGCGTGCGAACGCTCGGCCTTGGCGAGCGTCTCGAACCAGTCGGCGATCTCGTCGAAGCCTTCGTCGCGGGCGGTCTTGGCCATGCCCGGGTACATGTCGGTGTACTCGTGCGTCTCGCCGGCGACGCCGTTGCACAAGGGGCTTCGTGCCCCTTGTTCGTTTCTCGAACCGAACCCCGGACCCCGCCATGCGCGAAGGCAATCTCGAAGCACCGACCCGCCATCCGCTCGACTGGAAGAACCCCGAGTTCTACGACGAGGGCAAGCTCTACGCCGAGATGGAGCGGGTGTTCGACATCTGCCACGGCTGCCGCCGCTGCGTGAGCCTGTGCCAGAGCTTCCCGAACCTGTTCGACCTCGTCGACGCCACCGACGACGGCGAGGTGCACGGGGTCAAGAAGGACGACTACTGGAAGGTCGTCGACCAGTGCTACCTGTGCGACCTGTGCTACATGACCAAGTGTCCGTACACGCCGCCGCACGCGTGGAACCTGGACTTCCCGCACCTGATGCTGCGCGCCAAGGCGATCAAGTTCAAGAAGGGCGAGGTCAAGGCCAGCGAGCAGTTCCTCGCCTCGACCGACAAGCACGGCCAGTTCGCCGGCATTCCCGTCGTCGTGCAGGCGGTCAACGCCATCAACGGCACCAAGTTCGCACGCCAGCAGATGCAGAGC
>DASTJE010000144.1:0-56741 GCA_035716845.1 Burkholderiaceae bacterium | reverse complement strand
GGCGACGGCTCGAGCGTCTTCTCGGAGAACCTGGCCGACCATAATCGCGCGGTGAACCAGTACCAGCGCGGCGGCAAGTGAAGCGCGGCCGCTTCGTCACCTTCGAAGGCATCGACTGCGCCGGCAAGTCCTCGCACATCGAGAACCTGGCCCAGTGGCTGCGCCAGGCCGGACACGAGGTGCTGCTGACGCGCGAGCCCGGCGGCACGCCGCTGGCCGAGGCATTGCGCGAACTGGTGCTGCGCCGGCCGATGGACGCGCTCACCGAGTCGCTGCTGGTGTTCGCGGCGCGGCGCGACCACCTGCAGCAGCTGATCGAGCCGGCGCTCGCAGCCGGCACCACGGTGCTGTGCGACCGCTTCACCGACGCGACCTTCGCCTACCAGGGCGGTGGCCGGGGCTTCGACCTCGCGGTGCTCGCGCAACTCGAGGCCTGGGTGCAGCAGGGCCGCCAGCCCGATTTGACCCTGTGGTTCGACGTCGACCCTCGGGTGGCGGCGCAGCGGCGCTCCGCGGTGCGCTCGCCCGATCGTTTCGAGTCGGAGCAGGAGCATTTCTTCGAGCGCGTGCGCGAGGGCTATGCGACCAGGGCGGGTCAGTTCCCGCAGCGCATCGTGCGCATCGACGGCGGCGGCGCGCTCGAGGTGGTGGGCCACCAGGTGCGGGCCGCCCTTCAACGCCTGTTGGACCCGGGCGCCGCATGAGCGACCCTGTGCTCGCACCCTGGCTTGAGGCGGCGCTCGACCGCGGGCTCGTGCATCGGGCGCACGCGCTGCTGTTGCACGGCCCCGGTCCGCTCGGACAGTTCGAACTCGCCGCCGCGCTGGCCCGCGCTTGGTTGTGCGAGAACCCGCACCAGGGTCGATCGTGCGGCGCCTGCGCTGCGTGCCACCTGTTCGACCAGCACAGCCACCCCGACTTCAAGCTGCTGCTGCCCGAGGCGCTGCGCGAGCCGTTGGGCTGGGCTGCGCCCGCGGACGACGAGGACGAAGCGGAAGGCGGTGGATCGAAGTCCAAGGCCAAACCCAGCCGCGAGATCCGCATCGACGAGGTGCGCGCCGCCATCGACTGGGGCCAACGCACGAGCGCGCGCGCCCGGGCCAAGGTGCTGGTGATCCATCCGGCGGAGGCGATGAATCCGAGTGCGGCCAACGCGCTGCTCAAGACGCTCGAAGAACCGCCGGGCGCGCTGCGCCTGCTGCTCACCGCGCACGATCCCGAGGCACTGCTGCCCACGGTGCGCAGCCGCTGCCAGCGCGTCGCGATCGGCGTGCCGCCGCGAACCGAGGCACTGGACTGGCTGAGGGCGCAGGGCCTGGCCGAGCCCGAGGTGCTGTGGGCCGCGGCGGGCGGGCTGCCGCAGGCCGCGCTCGCGTGGCACCAGGAGGGTATCGACGCCGCGGCATGGCGGCGCGTGCCCGCCGATGTGCGACGCGGCGCGGCCAAGACGCTGGCAGCCTGGCCGCTGCCGCGCGTCGTCGATGCCCTTCAGCGCTTGTGCCACGACCTGCTGGCGATCGCGGTGGGTGGCGAGCCGCGCTATTTCGAGGCGTCCTGGCTCGAACCGTTGCGCCAGCCTCGAGCGCCTGCCGTCGACGCGCTGGTGACGCTCGAACGCGAGCTGCGGGTGGCGGCGCGGCACGATGACCATCCCTGGCATGCGGCGCTTCGCGTCGAGGCGCTGCTGGCGCGGATGGCGGCGCTGTGGCATACGGCACGCGTTGTGCCTGCCGCCGCTTCCAGGGCATTGGATACACTGCCCGGGCGATGAGCGCAACCGACACCCGACCGCCGACGACCGCCGCTTCCGGCGGCTCGAGACCGAGCGTCATCCAGCTCGTGTTCCGGGAAAAGGGCGCGCTGTACGCCGCGTACATCCCCCTGTTCGCGGACGGCGGGCTGTTCGTGCCGACCACCCGCGACTACCGGCTCGGCGAGGACATCTATCTGCTGCTGTCGCTGCCCGATGACCCGCAACGCTACCCGGTGGCGGGCAAGGTGGGCTGGGTCACGCCGGCCAACGCGTCCGGGGGACGGACTCAGGGCGTGGGCGTGCGGTTTCCGACCGACGAGAAGACGCGCATGCTGAAGATGCGCATCGAGGAAATGCTGGGGACCAGCCTGCAGTCGGCCAAGCCGACCCAGACGATCTGAAATCGCACCGGCCGCGTGCCGGACACCGCGCCTGCGTCATCATCGGCGCATGTACGTCGATTCCCATTGCCACCTGACCTTCGAGGGCCTGGCCGAGCGCGTTGGTGAGGTGCGCGCCGCGATGGCCGAGGCGCTCGTCGACCGCGCGCTCGTGATCTGCACGACGATCGAGGAGTTTCCGCGCGTCCATGCACTGGCCACCGCGCACGACAACTTCTGGTGCACGGTGGGCGTGCACCCCGACAACGAAGGCGTCGACGAACCCGATGTCGACGCGCTGGTCGAGCGCAGCAGGCTGCCGAAGGTTGTGGCCATCGGCGAGACCGGGCTGGACTACTACCGGCTGGGCAGCCGCACCGTGTCCGACATGGCCTGGCAGCGTGAGCGCTTCCGTGTGCACATCCGGGCTGCGCGGACAGCGGCACTGCCCCTGGTGGTCCACACCCGCGCGGCCAGTGCCGACACGCTGGCGATCCTGCGGGAAGAGGGCGGGACGGCGGTGAGGGGCGTTTTCCATTGCTTCACGGAAACGGCCGAGGTGGCGCGTGCCGCGCTCGACCTCGGCTTCCACATTTCGTTTTCGGGCATCCTGACGTTTCGCAATGCCGAAGACTTGCGCGCCGTGGCCCGTTTCGTACCGCTCGATCGTTTGCTGATCGAGACCGACAGCCCCTATCTGGCGCCCGTGCCGTACCGCGGCAAGGTCAACCAGCCCGCGTATGTGCCCCATGTGTGCCGCGCCCTCGCGGCCGTGAAAGGTCTCACCGACGAGGCGGTGGCGATGGCCACCAGCACCAATTTCGCGACGCTTTTCGGAATCCCAAGAACATGAAGCAAAACATTAGAAATCTTTTATATCTAATTATCATCGTTGGATTTACTGCTTCGCGAGCCGGGTCCTACGATGAGTTCTTCAGCGCCGTCGAGCGCGACGACTCGCGCGGCGTGACCCAATGGTTGCAGCGCGGCTTCGATCCCAATTCGCGCAATCCGCAGGGCCAGGCGCCGTTGCACCTGGCGCTGCGTGACGGGCAGCTGGCCGTCGCCGAGGTGCTCTGGGCGCAGGCGTCACTCGATGTGGATGCCGCCAACGCGGCGCTGGAAACGCCCCTGATGATGGCGGCGCTGAAGGGGCGCATCGAGTGGGTGCGCCGCCTGCTGGACCGCGGCGCGCGTGTGCATCAGCCCGGTTGGTCGGCAATCCATTACGCCGCCGCAGGCCCGGAGCCGCGCGTCGTGGCGCTATTGCTCGATCGTGGTGCGCCTATCGAGGCCGAGAGCCCCAATCGGACGACGCCGCTGATGATGGCGGCGGGATACGGCGTGGAAGGCAGCGTCGACATCCTTCTCGCGCGTGGTGCGGATGCGCGGCGGCGCAACGACCGAGAGTTCACCGCGGAGGATTTCGCGCGCCAGTCGGGACGCGACTTTCTGCTGGCGCGTCTGGCGGCCAGGATTCGCTGAAGCGAGAAATCCTCACGTCATCCGGCTGACAGACGCGTCGTCCGGGGGCTGACATGCGGCTTGGCGGTGCGCAGACTGTCGTGGCGCCCCCGAGGTCTCTACATTGGCCACCACGCGCCGAATGGGGCGCGCACCTAGGAGTCCACGATGCACGCTTCGATCCACGCCGCCAATCCCTTTGGCATGCTCACCGATCCGGAATCGCTGCTGAATGCCATCGAACAGTCCGAGCGGCTCAAGGGGCTGCACAGCCGCGTCTGCCGACCGCTGGATCGTCCTGCCGCGTCGCGTCGGGAGGCGGATGAGCTGGCACGGTACGACGCGATGGTGGACGACTCGGCCGTGGAGCCTGATGGTGAATAGCTGACAATGTATATTATGTAAACTTATGGCGTGGTATCCAGGGCGCCATACATCAGGCCTGCTGGCCTGGCCAATAAATGAAATCGCCTCCCGGAGGAGGCGCAGGGGCACTGGCGGAGACGGAGGGATTCGAACCCTCGATGCAGGTTTTGCCCGCATACTCCCTTAGCAGGGGAGCACCTTCGGCCTCTCGGTCACGTCTCCGAAGTCGGCGGATTGTAGCCGCGTGATCACGCGACGGCGGGCTCTCCGTCGAGTTCGAACGCGCGGTGCAGGGCACGCACGGCGAGTTCCATGTACTTCTCGTCGATCACCACGCTGGTCTTGATCTCGCTGGTCGAGATCATCTGGATGTTGATGCCCTCCTCGCTCAGCGTGCGGAACATCTTGGCCGCCACGCCGACATGGCTCTTCATGCCGATGCCCACGATCGACACCTTGCAGATGCGCGTGTCGCCGGTGACCTGCGTGGCACCCGTCGCGGGCACGACCTGGGTCTTGAGCAGGTCCATCGTGCGCGGGTATTCGTTGCGATTGACCGTGAACGAAAAGTCGGTCTTGCCGTCGTTGGACACGTTCTGGATGATGACGTCCACGTCGATGTTGGCCTCGGCCACCGGGCCGAGGATCCGGAACGCCACGCCCGGCTTGTCGGGCACACCCATGATGGTGATCTTGGCTTCGTCGCGGTTGAAGGCGATGCCCGAGACAACGGCTTGTTCCATCTTTTCGTCTTCCTCAAAGGTGATCAGGGTGCCCGACTTGGCCTCCTCGTCGATGGGGATGTCCCAGTCCGTGAAGCTCGACAGCACACGCAGCGGCACGCGGTACTTGCCGGCGAACTCGACCGACCGGATCTGCAGCACCTTCGAGCCTAGGCTCGCCATCTCGAGCATTTCCTCGAAGCTGATGGTGGCCATGCGGCGCGCCTCAGGCACCACGCGCGGGTCGGTGGTGTACACGCCGTCGACGTCGGTGTAGATCAGGCACTCGTCGGCCTTGAGCGCCGCGGCCACGGCCACCGCCGAGGTGTCGCTGCCGCCGCGTCCGAGGGTGGTGACGCTGCCGGCGCCGTCGATGCCCTGGAATCCCGTGATCACGACCACCTTGCCGGCCGCGAGGTCGGACCGCACCCGCTGGTCGTCGATGCTGGTGATGCGCGCCTTGGTGTAGGCAGAATCGGTGAGCACGGGCACCTGCCATCCCGTGTAGCTCACTGCCTGCACGCCCTCGGCCTGGAGAGCCAGCGCCAGCAGGCCCACCGACACCTGTTCGCCCGTGGAGGCAATCGCGTCGAGTTCTCGCAGTGCCGCAGCATTGACGCTGCTGGGCTGCAATTCCTTGGCGAGTCCCAGCAGGCGGTTCGTCTCGCCGCTCATTGCCGAAGGCACGACCACCATCTGGTGGCCGGCGCGGGACCACTTGGCCACGCGCTTGGCGACATTGCGGATGCGCTCGGTCGACCCCATCGAGGTGCCGCCGTACTTGTGCACGATCAGAGCCATTGCGTCGGAACAGTTGCCACGCGCGGACTGCATGTCCGCGCAAAAGTTAGGGATTCTACTGCCCCGAATTCGTCGCGTCCGGAGCACCGCCCCAGCGCAGCGACACGCGGGGCTGGCCCGGCTCGGACATGGCGCGCGCGTCGGTTCCGAGGCCCGGCACGTAGAGCAGGCGGCCGTCGGCTGCCACCAGCACCGGCAACGTCCGCGCCCAGGGCGGCACCGCGGCCAGTTGGAACTGTTTCTTCAGGCCGCGCGGTGGCGTTCCCGGTGCGCGCTGGAAGCGGTCGTCGCCGCGCCGCGAGCGCCAGGTTGCCCCTTCGAGCAGGGCGCGAGGCATGCCCGCCTCCCCGAGACCCGAGGGCACGACGCTCAGCGGCAGCATCTCAGGCGCGCCGGACAGGCTCAACGGCCGGACCTGGGCGTGCGGTGTGGCCCCGCCCTCTTCCACCGTCAGTCGGCCGCGATAGCGGTGAATGCGCAACCCCCCTACTTCCCACGTGGCCGGACCGGACGACGCCGCCACCTCGTCCATCAGGCGGTCGAGCCATGCGGCGCCTGCGCGTTGCCCGACCTGCCGGTGCAGCCAGCGCCGCAGCGCATTGCGGCGACGCGCCGCGGTCAACGCCTCCCAATCGCGCAGCACGATCGCGACGTCGTCGACGATATGCCGCAGATCGTCGTCACCCACCTCGTCGAGCAGCACTTGCGCGCGGGCCGACTCGGCCGCCGACGCCGCGAAAGCCGACTCGGCCTCCGGAAATGCCGCCAGCAGGCCGGGCATCACGTCGTGCCGCAGCCGGCTGCGGGCGTATCGCGCATCGGCGTTGCTGGGATCGTCGACATACGCGATGCGATGCCGGCGCGCATAGGCCTGCAGCGCCTCGCGCGGCAGGTTCAGCCAGGGACGCGCCCAGGTCAGACCCTCGCGCATTGCCTGGCGCGGCATCGCGGCGAGCCCCGCCGTGCCGGCCCCGCGCAGTGCCTGAAGCAGAAAGGTTTCGGCCTGGTCTGCGCGGTGATGGGCCAGCAGGATCAAGCTGGCCCCCTCGTCGCGAGCCATGTCGGCCAACGCCCGGTAGCGGCCCGCGCGTGCCCACGCCTCCAGGCTGTCGCCACGCGCGGGGCGCCCTTCGAGCCGACGCATCGCAAAGCCCAGGTGCAGCCCGCGGCTCGCCCAGCGCGCACAGGTGCGCTCGATGTGGTGCGCCCACTGCCCGGCCTGCGGCTGCAGGCCGTGATGAACGTGCAGCGCGACCACGCGCACGTCCAGTGGCGTGGCCATGCGTGCCGCGCAATGCAGCAGCGCCATCGAGTCGCGGCCGCCGCTCACGGCCACCGCGACGACGCGCTTCATCGCTCCGTGGTGTCGGCGAAGCGCCCGTAGGACTGCAGGCGCTCGTAACGACGGTCCAGCAGTTCCTTCGGCTTCAGGTCGGCCACCTGCCGGAGGGCGTCGCCGAGCGCGCGCTTGAGCGCGGCGCACATGCCCTTCGGGTCGCGGTGCGCACCACCCACCGGCTCGTTGACGATCTTGTCGATGAGGCCCAGCGCCTTGAGGCGGTGCGCAGTGATCCCGAGGGCCTCGGCTGCCTCCGCGGCACGGTCGGCCGTCTTCCAGAGGATCGACGCGCAGCCCTCGGGAGAAATCACCGAGTAGACCGAGTACTGGAGCATCAGGATCTGGTCGCCCACCGACAGCGCGAGCGCCCCGCCGGACCCGCCCTCGCCGATGATCGTGACGATGATGGGCACTTCGAGCTGTGCCATCTCGAAGATGTTGTGGCCGATGGCTTCGCTCTGCCCGCGTTCCTCGGCCCCGATGCCGGGGTAGGCCCCCGGGGTGTCGACGAACGTGAACACGGGAAGCTTGAACTTCTCGGCAAGCCTCATCAGGCGCAGCGCCTTGCGGTAGCCCTCGGGACGGCTCATGCCGAAGTTGCGCGCCGCGCGCTCCTTGGTGTCGCGTCCCTTCTGGTGACCGATCACCATGCAGGCTTGGCCGTTGAAGCGGGCCAGCCCGCCGACGATCGAGAGGTCATCGGCGAAGGTGCGGTCGCCGTGCAATTCGTGAAAGTCGGTGAACAGCTCGCCGACGTAGTCCAGCGTGTACGGCCGCTGCGGATGGCGCGCGATCAGCGTCACCTGCCACGGATTGAGGCGCGCGTAGATCTCCTTGGTGAGCTGCTGGCTCTTCTGATCGAGGCGCTCGATCTCCTCGGAGATGTCGACCGCGGACTCGTTCTGAACGTAGCGCAGCTCTTCGATCTTGGCATCCAGTTCCGCAATCGGCTGTTCGAAGTCGAGGAAGTGTTTCTTGCTCATCTCGTGTTTCGCCTGGCCGTCGAAAGGGGAACGCACGCCGCCGCGAGGGGCGGCGCACGACGCGAGCTTGCGGGCAGCATGTCAGTATTCCACCGGCAGTGGGTCGAGGCTGCGCCAGATATACCACGTCGCGACCGAGCGGAACGGTGCCCACGCCTCGCCGAGCTCGCGCGCCTCGGCGCGCGTGACCGGTTCGCCGCTGAAATAGTTGACGCTGATGCCCTTGAGCAACCCCAGATCGTCGACCGGCAGGACGTTGGGTCGCATCAGGTGGAAGATGAGAAACATCTCCGCGGTCCAGCGTCCGATGCCGCGGATCGCCACCAGCTCGTCGACGATGGCCTCGTCGTCCATCTGCTGCCACTTGCGCACGTGCACCGAGCTTTCGGCGAAGTGGCGGGCGAGGTCGAGCAGGTACTCCACCTTGCGCACCGACAAGCCCGCGCCGCGCATGGCCTCCGCGTCGAGCGTCAGCACCGCCTGAGGCGGCAGGCGCGTCGAAGGCGACGGCAGCAGCGCGGCGAAGCGCTCCCAGACCGACTGCGCAGCCTTGACCGAGATCTGCTGCCCGACGATCGAGCGCGCCAGTGTGGTGAAGGCGTCGCCGCGGCTTTGCAGCCGGGCCTCGCCGAACTGCGGGATCAGCTTCTTCATCACCCGGTCGCGGCGCGCCAGATGCCTGCAAGCCTCGTCCCAATAGGGAGGCGTCACTGCCGACGGCGTTGCCTTGACCACGCTCAGGCCCTGACCCAGGTGGTGCCTTGCGGCGTGTCCTTGAGCTCGATGCCTTGCGCAGCGAGCTCCTTGCGGATGCGGTCGGCTTCGGCGAAGTTCCGCGCCTTCTTCGCCTGCGTACGCGCGGCGATCAGGGCTTCGACATCGAGAACAAACGCGTCCACGCCTGCCGTCGCCGTGCGGCCTTGTAGGTATGTCCGTGGATCTTGCTGCAGCACGCCCAGCGTGGCACCCAGGCCGCGCAACAGCGCGCCAACGGCCGGATCGCGGGTGCGATTGAGTTCACTGGCCAACTCGAACAAAGTGGCCAGCGCGATCGGTGTATTGAAATCCTCGTTCATCGCCGCCCGGAACGCTGCCGCGGCGGGTTGCGACCAGTCGACCGGACGGTCCTCGATGCCCAGGACGTCGAGCGCGGTGTAGAGACGACGCAGGGCCTGGCGCGCGTCCTCGAGATGGGCGTCGCTGAAATTGAAGGGGCTGCGGTAGTGCGTGCGCAGCATGAAGAAGCGCAACGTCTCGCCGTCGAAGCGCCGCAACACGTCCTGGATGGTGAAGAAGTTGCCCAGCGACTTGGACATCTTCACGTTGTCGACGTTGAGGAAGCCGTTGTGCAGCCAGTAGTTGACGAAGCGTGCACCGCTCGCGCCCTCGCTCTGGGCGATCTCGTTCTCGTGGTGCGGGAACATGAGGTCGCTGCCGCCGCCGTGGATGTCGAAGGGCTCGCCGAGCAATGCGGCGCTCATCGCCGAGCACTCGATGTGCCAGCCTGGGCGCCCGGGCCCGAAGGGGCTCGCGTACTTCGCGTCTTCGGGCTCGCTCGCCTTGGCGGCCTTCCAGAGCACGAAGTCGAGCGGATCGTCCTTGCCGTCGAGCACCGCCACGCGCTCGCCCGCACGCAGTTCGTCCAGGCTCTTTCCCGAGAGCCTGCCGTAGCGCGGCAGCTTGCGCACGGCGAAGTTGACGTCGCCGTTCGGAGACTGATAGGCCAGGCCCTTGCCTTGCAGCGTCGAGATCAGTCCGATCATCTGCGGCACGTAGTCGGTGGCGCGCGGCTCGTGAGTGGGCGGCGCGATGCCCACCGCTGCCAGGTCTCGGTGCATCGCGGCGACCATCTCGTCGGTCAGTGCACGGATCGTGATGCCGCGCTCCAGCGCACGCTGGATGATCTTGTCGTCGATGTCGGTGATGTTGCGCACGTAGGTGACGTCATACCCGAGCGTGCGCAGCCAGCGGTAGACGACGTCGAAGGCCATCATCATGCGCAGATGGCCCATGTGGCACAGGTCGTAGACCGTGATGCCGCACACGTACATGCCGACCTTGCCCTCCCTCAGCGGGCGGAACTCCTCCAGGGACCGGCTCAGCGTGTTGTGCAGTCGAAGCGTCATGCGGTCTCAATGAGCAGCGGCCTCGATGCGAGTCGCAGGAGGCCGCTGGCTAGAATCGAGTCCAGTATAGCGGGCGCCATCGGCGCGCCCAGGAGTCCTTGCCCCATGAAAACCCGCCTTGCCGCGATCGTCTGCGCAGCCGCATTCGCGGCCTTCCCCGCCGTGGCACAGCACAAGGTCAAGCTCGCCACGAGCATGGGCGACATCGTCGTCGAACTCGACCGCGAGAAGGCCCCGAAGACCGTCGACAACTTCCTCGAGTACGTGAAGGCGGGCCACTACGACGGCACGGTCTTCCACCGCGTGATCGAGAACTTCATGATCCAGGGCGGTGGCATGAAGGCCGACATGAGCGAGAAGCCCACGCGCGCGCCGATCCCCCTGGAGAGCCGCAACGGGTTGTCGAACGTGCGCGGCACCATTGCGATGGCACGCACGATGGATCCGAACTCCGCCACCGCGCAGTTCTTCATCAACGTCAAGGACAACCCGTTCCTCGATCAACCCAACTCGCGCGACGGCAACGGCTATGCGGTGTTCGGCAAGGTCCTGGCCGGCATGGACGTGGTCGACAAGATCAAGGCCGTGCCGATCGGCGACAGGGGCATGCACCAGAACGTGCCCTTGTCGCCTGTGACGATCAAGAAGGCCACCCTGGAGAAATAGCATGACGAAGACGGTAGAGATGGTCACGAGCGCCGGCACGATCCGGCTGGAGCTCGACGACGCCAAGGCGCCCGCGACGGTGGCCAATTTCCTCGGCTATGCGGCCAAGGGCCACTACGACAACACGGTGTTCCACCGCGTCATCCGCGACTTCATGATCCAGGGCGGCGGTTTCGCTCCGGGCATGCAGCAGAAGCCTACCGACGCGCCGATCACGAACGAGGCCAGCAACGGACTGAAGAACGCCAAGTACACGATCGCGATGGCGCGCACCAGCGCACCGCACTCCGCGACCGCGCAGTTCTTCATCAACACCAAGGACAACGGCTTCCTCGACTTCAAGAGCGAGTCGCCGCAAGGCTGGGGCTATGCCGTGTTCGGCAAGGTCGTTGCGGGCACCGAGGTGGTCGACGCCATCGAGGGCACGCGCACCGGACGCCGCGGCATGCACGACGACGTGCCGCTGGAGGACGTGGTCATCCAAAGGGTGACGCTCGTCGGCTGAGCCGCCGACTGCGCACCGACCATGCCTGCGGTTCGAACACCGCCGCTGACGCTCGGGCCTCCGGTGCATGCTGCCGCGCACTGGCAGGCGATCGAATTCGTCTCGGACCTCCACCTGTGCGACAAGCAACCCGCGACCTTCGACCGCTGGGGCCAGTACATGCGGTCGACGGATGCGGACGCGGTCTTCATCCTCGGTGACCTCTTCGAAGTCTGGATCGGGGACGATGCCTGCGTGCCGGGCAGCTTCGAGAGCGCCGCGGCCCAGGTGCTGAGCGAGGCGGCCACGCGTCGCGCCGTGGGGTTCATGGCGGGCAACCGCGATTTCCTCGTCGGGCCGGCCTGGCTGCAGCGCTGCGGACTGCTGGCCCTGCCCGACCCCATGGTGCTGCAGGCCTGGGACCGGAACGTCCTGCTGAGCCACGGCGACGCGCTGTGTCTCGACGACCTCGCCTACCAGGACTTTCGAGCGGAGGTGCGCTGCGCGGACTGGCAGGAGCGCTTCCTGGCGCGACCGCTCGAGGAGCGTGCCCGACTCGCGCGCGGCATGCGCGACGCGAGCGAGGTGGCGAAGCGGCAGCGTGCCGCCGAGGACTACGCGGACGTCGTCCCGGCCGCGGCACTCGACTGGCTTGAAGCCAGTGGATGCCAGGACCTTGTGCATGGCCACACCCACCGACCCGGGACGCACGAGTTGGCGACCGGCCATCGTCGCCATGTGCTGAGCGACTGGGACTTCGACACCTCGCCCGTGCGCGGCCAGGTGCTGCGCCTGACCCGCGCAGGCTTCGCGCGCATCGACCTGCGGCCGTGATGCGGCGCTGGTGGCAGGCGCACCGTGAGTGGCGCGATGCCCGCGCGATGGCACGGCGTGCCATCCCCGACGCGCTCTGGCAGCTGACGCTGCAGCGTCTGCCCTTCCTTGCCGTACGCGACGCCGCCGCGCTGGAGCGCCTGCGTCGACTCGCGAGCCTGTTCCTCGACCGCAAGGAATTCAGCGGCGCGGGCGGCTTCGTGGTCACCGACGAGATCGCCGTGGCGGTGGCGGCCCAGGCCTGCCTGCCGATCCTCGAACTGGGCATCGAGGCCTATGACGGCTTCGTCGGCATCGTGATGCACGCCTCGGCCGTGCGTGCCGACCGCAGCGTGATGGACGAGCACGGCATCGTCCACGAGTGGGAGGAGGAACTCGCCGGAGAGGCCATGGACGGCGGACCCCTGATGCTGTCCTGGGAGGACGTGTTGCCAGGGGGCGATGCGGCCGCTTCCGGCGCGGCGCCATACAACGTCGTGATCCACGAATTCGCCCATGTGCTGGACATGCGCGACGGCCTCGCCGATGGCGTGCCGCTGCTGCCCGACGACGTGGCGCGCAAGGCCTGGCTCGGCGCACTGCAGCCCGAGTTCGACAAGTTCTGCGAGCGCGTGGTGTGCGGCCACGAGACGCTGCTCGACCCCTACGCGGCGCAAGCCGTCGACGAGTACTTCGCCGTCGCGGCCGAAGCGTTCTTCGTGGCGCCCGCGGCGCTGCGCGAAGAGCAGCCGGTCACGTACCGGCTGCTCGCGGGCTACTTCCGACAGGACCCGGCGTCTGCCGAATCGATCTAGGAAGTCGCCGCGGATTCGGCCTTGGACTTGTCGCTCTTCTTGGGCGGCTGGATGTCGAGCACCGCATTGCCGGCGTCGTCGATGTCCACCGACAGGCGTCCGCCATCGACCAGGCGGCCGAACAGCAGCTCGTCCGCAAGCGCGCGACGAATCGTGTCCTGGATCAGGCGCTGCATCGGCCGTGCACCCATCAGGGGGTCAAATCCCTTCGTCGCGAGGTGCGACCGCAGCTTGTCGGTGAAGGCGACTTCGACCTTCTTCTCGGCCAACTGCCCTTCGAGTTCCAGCAGGAACTTGTCCACCACCCGCAGGATGATGTCCTCGTCGAGCGCGCGGAAGTTGATGATCGCGTCGAGCCGGTTGCGGAACTCGGGCGTGAACAGCCGCTTGATATCGGCCATCTCGTCGCCCTGCTCGCGCTTGGTGGTGAAGCCGATGGTCGACTTCTGGATCGTCTCGGCGCCGGCGTTGGTGGTCATGATGATCACCACGTTGCGGAAATCCGCCTTGCGGCCGTTGTTGTCGGTCAGCGTGCCGTGGTCCATGACCTGCAGCAGCACGTTGAACACGTCGGGGTGCGCCTTCTCGATCTCGTCGAGCAGCAGCACCGCGTGCGGCTTCTTGGTGATCGCCTCGGTCAACAGGCCGCCCTGGTCGAACCCCACGTAGCCCGGGGGCGCGCCAATCAGGCGGCTTACCGCATGGCGCTCCATGTACTCCGACATGTCGAAGCGGATCAGCTCGATGCCCATGATGTAGGCCAGCTGCTTGGCCACCTCGGTCTTGCCGACGCCCGTGGGACCGGAGAACAGGAAGGAGCCGATCGGCTTCTCCGGCTTGCCCAGGCCTGAGCGCGCCATCTTGATGGCGGCGGCCAAGGCGTCGATCGCGGCGTCCTGGCCGAACACCACGCTCTTGAGGTCGCGATCCAGCGTCTTGAGCTTGCCGCGGTCGTCGGAGGACACGGAGGCAGGCGGGATGCGCGCGATCTTGGAGACGATCTCCTCGACCTCGGCACGCGTGATCGTCTTCTTCTGCTTGGCCTTGGGCAGGATGCGCTGCGCCGCACCCGCCTCGTCGATCACGTCGATCGCCTTGTCGGGCAGATGGCGGTCGTTGATGTACTTGGCCGAGAGCTCGGCCGCCGCCTGCAGTGCCGTCAGGGCGTACTTGACCTGGTGATGCTCCTCGAAGCGCGACTTCAGTCCCTTGAGGATCTCGATCGTCTGCTCGACGGTCGGCTCGACCACGTCGATCTTCTGGAAGCGTCGCGAAAGGGCCGCATCCTTCTCGAAGATGCCGCGGTATTCGGTGAACGTCGTCGCGCCGATGCACTTGATCTGGCCGGACGACAACGCCGGCTTGAGCAGGTTGCTGGCGTCGAGCGTGCCGCCGGAGGCGGCTCCGGCGCCGATCAGGGTGTGGATCTCGTCGATGAAGAGGATCGAGCCGGGCTGTTCCTTGAGCGCCTTCAGCACGCCCTTGAGGCGCTGTTCGAAGTCGCCGCGGTACTTGGTGCCGGCCAGCAAGGCACCCATGTCCAGCGCGTACACGCTCGTGTCGGCGAGCACCTCGGGCACCTCGCCCTGCGTGATGCGCCACGCAAGTCCCTCGGCGATGGCGGTCTTGCCCACGCCGGCTTCGCCCACGAGCAGGGGGTTGTTCTTGCGTCGGCGGCACAGCACCTGGATCACGCGTTCGACCTCGCTCTCGCGCCCGATCAGCGGGTCGATGCGGCCTTCACGTGCGGCCTGGTTGAGGTTCTGCGTGAACTGCTCGAGCGGGGAACCCTTGCCGTCGCCCTGCTCTTCCTTCTCGCCCTCTGCGCTGGGGTTCTCGCTGCCCTTGGCCGGCTCGGTCGAATCGCTCTTCTTGATGCCGTGCGCGATGAAGTTCACCACGTCGAGGCGCGTCACGCCCTGCTGGTGCAGGTAGTACACGGCGTGCGAGTCCTTCTCTCCGAAGATGGCCACCAGCACATTGGCGCCGGTCACCTCCTTCTTGCCGCTGCCGGTGCTCTGCACGTGCATGATGGCGCGCTGGATCACGCGCTGGAAACCGAGCGTGGGCTGTGTGTCGACCTCTTCCTCGCCGCCCACGGTGGGCGTGTTCTCCTTGATGAAGGCGACGAGGCTCTTGCGCAGGTCCTCGATGTTGGCGGCGCAGGCACGCAGCACCTCGGCGGCGGACGGGTTGTCCAACAGTGCCAGCAGCAGGTGCTCGACCGTGATGAATTCGTGGCGCTGCTGGCGAGCCTCCACGAAGGCCATGTGCAGGCTGACTTCCAGTTCTTGCGCGATCATGCGGCCTCCAGAGTGCATTGCAGCGGATGGCCCGCTCGCTTGGCCGCAGCCTGCACCAGTTCGACTTTCGTGCTTGCGATATCCCGGCTGTAGACCCCGCAGACGGCCCGGCCCTCGTGGTGGATCTTCAACATGATCTGCGTGGCGGTCTCGAGGTTGTGCAGGAAGAACTCCTGCAACACCAGCACGACGAACTCCATCGGCGTGTAGTCGTCGTTGAGCATGACGACCTGGAACAGCCGGGGAGGGTCGACCCGTTGCTCCTTGCGTTCGGCCAGGACTGCGCCCTCCCCCTCCTCGCGGCCCGGCTGGGCCGGCGGCGGCGGCGGTTGAGACGGCGTATCTGGGGACATGCCGGGAATTCTATGACGGCGCCTGCCCCCCCGCCGGCAAGGTGGAAAGCGCGCTTGGGCGCGAAGTTCGACGGATCAGCAGGCGACCTGCGGGGCGAAACGCATTGACAAGCCCTGAATCGCATAAGGACAATTTATGACGACAGGGCCTCACTTATCGGACTTCCCCGGCGAGGCCATTCCCACGCAACAAGGCAACAGATATGGCGTACGGTCGCGTCAAGTGGTTCAACGATGCCAAGGGCTTCGGGTTCATCGAGCCCGAAGGTGGCGGTGGCGACCTCTTCGCTCACTTCTCAGCCATCCAGATGGATGGTTTCCGCACCCTCAAGCAGGGTGCGCGTGTCTCGTTTGATGTCGTGCACGGGCCCAAAGGCGAGCAGGCCCAGAACATCCAGACCGTGGCGGGCGAGGAGCCTGCCATCGCGGGCGGCACAGGCTGACCCGGCGCGCCCGACGGCGACAGGAAAGACGAAGCCCGCCGTCGCGGCGGGCTTCGTGACACGGGGGCCGGGCGCGTTCGTTACATGTGCTCGATCATGACCTGGCCGAAGCCCGAGCACGATACCTGGGTGGCGCCTTCCATCAGGCGTGCGAAGTCGTACGTGACCTTCTTGCTTTGGATGGCGCGTTCCATCGCGACGATGATCAGGTCCGCCGCCTCCTTCCAACCCATGTGGCGCAGCATCATCTCGGCCGAGAGGATCTCGGAGCCCGGGTTGACGTAGTCCTTGCCTGCGTACTTGGGCGCCGTGCCGTGCGTCGCCTCGAACATCGCCACCGAGTCGCTCAAGTTGGCCCCCGGCGCGATGCCGATGCCGCCCACCTGTGCGGCCAGCGCATCGGAGATGTAGTCGCCGTTCAGGTTCAACGTCGCAATCACCGAGTACTCGGCTGGCCGCAGCAGGATCTGCTGCAGGAAAGCATCGGCGATGACGTCCTTGATGACGATCTCCCGGCCCGTCTTCGGGTTCTTGAACTTGCACCACGGGCCGCCGTCGATCTCGGCGGCGCCGAACTCCCGCTTCGCCAAGGCATAGCCCCAGTCGCGGAAGCCGCCTTCCGTGAACTTCATGATGTTGCCCTTGTGGACCAGGGTCACGCTGGGCTTGTCGTTGTCGATCGCATACTGGATCGCCTTGCGCACCAGGCGCTCGGTGCCTTCGATCGACACCGGCTTGATGCCGATGGCCGACGTGGCCGGGAAACGGATCTTCTTGACCCCCATCTCCTCGACCAGGAACTTGACGACCTTCTTCGCCTTGTCGGTGTTGGCCTCGTATTCGATGCCGGCGTAGATGTCCTCCGAGTTCTCGCGGAAGATCACCATGTTGGTCTTCTCGGGTTCCTTCAGGGGCGACGGGACGCCCTTGAAGTACTGGATCGGCCGCAGGCAGACGTACAGGTCCAGTTCCTGCCGTAGCGCCACGTTCAGCGAGCGGATGCCGCCGCCCACCGGGGTGGTGAGCGGGCCCTTGATCGACACCACGTACTCGCGGGCGACCTGCAGGGTTTCCTCGGGCAGCCAGACGTCCGGCCCGTAGATCTTGGTCGACTTCTCGCCGGCGTAGATCTCCATCCAGTGGATCTTCTTCTTGCCGCCGTAGGCCTTTTCCACCGCCGCATCCACGACCTTCAGCATCACCGGCGTGATGTCATAGCCCGTGCCGTCGCCCTCGATGTACGGGATGATCGGCTGATCGGGCACGTTGAGCGAGAAGTCCTGGTTGACCGTGATCTTCTGGCCCGCGGTCGGGACCTTGATGTGCTGGTACATGATGGGCGCGGTTTCCCCGAATCGGGCTGCGGTTGCAACAGCCTAAAATTCTAGTTCACCGAACTGTCAACCAAACTGACAAACGGGCCGTTGTCGGCTCGCCTCCCGTTTGGGGGGAGGTGAAATCCAAACTTTCGAAAGGTACCTACCAATGAACAAGCTCCTGGCCGCCCTGATCGCCGCCGCTTTCGCCACCACCGGCTTCGCCGCCGATGCCAAGAAGGAAGAGAAGAAGGCCGACGCCAAGCCGGCCGCCGCCGCCGCTTCCGCTGCTCCGGCCAAGGCTGATGCCAAGCCGGCCGCCAAGAAGGAAGAAGCCAAGCCGGCCGCCAAGAAGGAAGAACCCAAGAAGTAATTCGACGTCCGCCTAGCGCGGATCGCCGAGTCAGCGCCCGGCCTTGGCCGGGCGCTTTTCTTTGCGCGTCGAGCGTTGCCCGCGGTAGCGAAGGCGCCGCGCCTCCTTCGGGTCAACCCGCAACGGGCGGTAGAACTCGACTCGATCCCCGTCACGCAGAGGGTGTCCCGGCGGCTGCCGCCGCCCCCAGACGCCCGCCAGCAACCCATCGTCGGCCAAGCCGATGGCCCGCGCCGCGTCGGCGACCGTGGCGCCGGCGCCGAGGTCGATCTCGCGCACCTGCGTCTGACGCGGTCCCGGGCTCCAAACCACCTCGACGCGCATCATCGCGCCCCGTAGACCTGCTCGGCACGCGACACGAACGAGTCGACGAAGGTGTTGGCAATGCGGTCGAAGACCGGGCTGACCACCGCTTCGAGCGCGGCACTCGAGAAGGTGTAGTGCAGGTCGAACTCGATGCGGCAGGCGCGCGCGCCTTCGTCGGCGGTTTCGCCCGGCCGCCCGATCGGCACGAAGCCCCAGCGCCCCTCCAGGTGCGAGAACGGCCCGTCCACCAGCGTCACTGCCACCTCCGTGCCCGGCCGGTGCCGGTTGCGCGTCGTGAAGGCGTGCCGCACCCCCCCCTTGGCCAGGGTCAGGCGTGCCGTCATGCCCTCGTCGATGCGCTCCAGCACCTCGGCCCGCTCGCACCAGGGCAGGAACTGCGGATAAGCCTCGACGGCGGTCACCAGGTCGTACATCTCGCGCGGCGAGTACCACAGCAGGACGGACTTGTGCACGCGCTTCATAGAATCGCGAGATTCTAGGAGTCCCATGTCGATCGCCGAGAACCGCAGAGCCCGTTTCGACTACCACATCGAGGAGACGTTCGAGGCCGGCATCGTCCTGGCGGGCTGGGAGATCAAGGCGATCCGTGCCGGTCAGGTGCAGCTGACCGATGGCTACGTCGTGATCCGCGATGGCGAGCTCTTCCTGATCGGCTGCCGCATCAATGCCTTGCGCTCGGCCTCCACCCATGTGAGCCCGGAAGCCGATCGCACCAAGAAGCTGCTGATGCACAAGGAGCAGATCCGGCGTCTGGTCGGCAAGGTGGAACAGCGGGGTTTCACGCTGGTGCCGCTCGACCTCCACTACAAGGGCGGGCGGGTCAAGGTCCAGGTCGCCCTGGCCAAGGGCAAGGCCCAGCACGACAAGCGCGAAACCGAGAAGAAGCGCGACTGGGAGCGCGAGAAGGGCCGCCTGATGCGGCACAAGGTCAGTTCGGCACCACGCGGCTGAGCACGGCGGCGCGTGAGGCGCGCTCCGCGCGGGGCGTCAGCCCGGCAGCGCGGCAAGGGCCTGTTCGGCATCGGCGATCAGGTCTTCGACCGCCTCGAGGCCCATCGAGAAGCGCACCACGGTGCCGCGGTAGGCCGTCGCGCGCTCGCGCAACGACCTCACGTCGTAAGGCACGGCCAGACTCACCGGCCCGCCCCACGACCAGCCGATGCGAAAGAGGTGCAGCGCGTCGACGAACGCATCGGCCTGTGCCGGCGAGAAGCGCGGATCGAGCTCCACCGCGAGCAGGCCCGCGGCGGCCCGGCACTGGAGCGCCCAATTCGCGTGCCCGGGCGACCCCGGGAGGGCCGGATGCAGCACGCGGACAAACGCCGGCTTCGTCTCGCACCAGGCGGCAAAGGTGCGGGCCGCTGCGTCCTGCGCGGCATAGCGCAAGGGCATGGACGGCAATGCCCGCAGGATCGCCTCCACATCGTTGGCGCCGACGCCCTGCCCCTGACGGCTGCGCGACAGTGCAAGGCGCCGGTATAAGCC
Organism: Burkholderiaceae bacterium; assembly: GCA_035716845.1. Taxonomy (GTDB): domain Bacteria; phylum Pseudomonadota; class Gammaproteobacteria; order Burkholderiales; family Burkholderiaceae_C; genus CADEEN01. The sequence goes on along the minus strand of DASTJE010000144.1, from coordinate 37,429 downwards.
GTCGTCCCGACAGGTCACCGCACCCATCAGCACGTCGCCCCCACCAGAGGGGTACTTGGTCAAGGCATGGATCGTCAGGTCGACACCAAGCCCGGGCGCAAGATCGAAGGCGTCGAAGGCCAGGCCGGCGCCCCAGGTGTTGTCCAGCGCGACCCAGGCCTGCGGCGCGCGCTCGCGCACGATGCGCACGAGCGACCGCAGATCGGGGAACTCCAGGGTCACCGAGCCGGGTGCTTCCAGCCACACGAGCCGCGTCGACGGCCGGATGGCCTCCGCCAGCGAGCCGGGATCCATCGGGTCATAGACGGTGTGGGTGACGCCCCAGGCGGCGACTTCGTGGCGCGTCAGGGCCTTGTGCGGGCCATACACGTTGTCCGGCAGCAACAGGTGGTCACCCTGCGTGAGCAGCGCGATGTCGACCATGGCGATCGCCGCCAGGCCGCTGGGCACCAGCATCGTGTGGCGCCCGCCCTCGAGCGTGGCGATGCGTTCCTCGAGCGTGAAGGTCGTGGGCGTGCCGTGCAGGCCGTAGGTGTAGCCGCTGCGGTCGAGCCAGGTGCGCGCACGCAGGTCCGCCACGGTGGGGAAGAACACCGTCGAGGCCTTGGCGACCGGCACCGCCGGCGACTCGAAGTCCTCCGGCGCCCGGTACGGGTGATGAATCAGGCGTGTCGAGATGTCTTGGTCTGCACCCGGGCTCACAGCGCCTCTCCGATCAGGTCATGGCCTTCGACCGCGACGATGCGCGCACGAGCGAACTCGCCGACCTTCAATTGCCGGCTGGCGCGCGACGGCGGCAACAGCCGCACGACGCCGTCGATCTCCGGCGCGTCCGCATAGCTGCGCCCCACCCCGCCTTGCCGGCCCAGGGCCGGCGCATGGTCCACCAGCACCTGCATCGTGGCGCCGATGCGCCGCCGCAGGCGCGCCACCGACACCTCCTCGGCCACCGCCATGAAGCGCGCGCGCCGCTCCTCGCGGACTTCGGCGGGCACGGCGCCGGGCAGCTCGTTGGCCGCGGCGCCGGCCACCGGGGAATAGGCGAAGCAGCCGGCGCGGTCGATGCCGGCGTCGCGAACGAACTGCAGCAGGTGCTCGAACTCGGCCTCGGTCTCGCCCGGGAATCCGGCGATGAAGGTGCTGCGGACCACCAGCTCGGGGCAGGCCGCACGCCAGGCCTCGAGGCGCTCGAGATTGCGCTCGCCGCTGGCGGGGCGCTTCATGCGCCGCAACACGTCGGGGTGCGAGTGCTGGAACGGCACGTCGAGGTACGGCAGCACCCGAGCGCTGGCCATCAGCGGCAACACCTCGTCGACATGCGGATACGGGTACACGTAATGCAGCCGTACCCAGGCGCCATGCGCGTGGGCGAGCTCGCCTAGCCGATCGCACAGTTCGACCATGCGTGTCTTCACCGGCTGGCCATTCCAGAAGCCGGTGCGGTACCTGACATCGACCCCGTACGCGCTGGTGTCCTGGCTCACCACCAGCAGTTCCTTCACGCCCGACTCGAACAGGCGCTGCGCCTCGCCCAGCACATCGCCGACCGGCCGCGACACCAGGTCGCCGCGCATCGAGGGGATGATGCAGAAGGTGCAGCGGTGGTTGCAACCCTCGCTGATCTTCAGGTAGGCATAGTGGCGCGGCGTGAGCTTGATGCCCTGGGCCGGCACCAGGTCCACGAACGGATCGTGCGGCTTGGGCAGGTGCGTGTGCACCGCGTCCATCACTTCGGCGGTGGCGTGCGGCCCCGTCACGGCCAGCACCTTCGGGTGCACCTGCCGCACCAGGTTGCCGCCGCCGTCGCCGGCGCGCGCGCCCAGGCAGCCGGTGACGATGACCTTGCCGTTCTCGGCCAGCGCCTCGCCGATCGCATCGAGGCTTTCCTTCACGGCATCGTCGATGAAGCCGCAGGTGTTGACGATCACCAGGTCCGCGCCGGCGAAGCTCTTGGAAGTGGCGTAGCCCTCGGCGGAGAGCTGGGTCAGGATCAGCTCCGAATCGGTCAGGGCCTTGGGGCAGCCCAGCGAGACGAAGCCCACCTTCGGCGCGGGCGCAACGGCATCTGAACTCATGGCGCGGGATTGTCCCGCATCGGGTGGCGCGCTACTTCTTCGGCGGCGCGAAGCCCGGGAACAGCGCACCGGCCTGTTCCTGCATCTGGGCCATCAGCTTCTGCGACTGCTCCAGGTAGCTGCTCACCAGCGGCGGCATGCCCACCTGCGGCGCCGCACCGCCCAGCATGCGCGACTGCATCTCGGCCATCGCCTTCATGTTCTGCTCGAGCATCGTTCCCATGAAACCCTGCATCGCGTGCCCGTAGAAGCGGATGATCTGCGCCAGCGTCTCGGTCGAGAACATCGGCACGCCGGCGCTCTCCTCCTCGAGGATGATCTGCAGCAGGATGCTGCGCGTCAGGTCCTCGCCGCTCTTGGCGTCCCGCACCTCGAAAGGCGCGCCGTCGAGCACCATCCGCTTGACGTCGGCCAGCGTGATGTAGCTGCTGTCCTGCGTGTCGTACAGGCGGCGGTTCGGGTACTTCTTGAGCACACGCACGCGCGGCTCGGCGGCATCGGCGGCCGGCTTGGAAGGGCCGCGGCGGGCGTTCGGCATGGCGTCGGTCACTGCACGGATAGGGGTGGCTCGACGATTCTAGGAGGCGCCTCGGCGGGCCTTCCGGGCGGGTTTACCCGCGCGCAATGCGCTCGATCAAGATCGGGCCCGATGGTGCCGCCGGCTCGCCCACGGTGACGAGTTGAGCCATCCTCGCGCAGGCCGCCGCGGCCTGCGCCCGCGTGGCGGCGTGCACGCGCAGCAGCGCCTGACCGCGCGCCACGCGAGTGCCCAGCGGCAGCACGTCGCTCAGCCCCACCCGCGGGTCGATCGCATCGGCGGCGCGGCGCCGCCCGCCCCCCAGTTCCACCACCGCGAGCCCGAGGCCGCGCGTGTCCATCGTCCGCACGACGCCGTCGTGCGGCGCTGCGAGCGCCTGCACGACCGGCGCGCGCGGCAAGCCCGCGAAGCGTGCGGACAGCACGTCGGCCGGGCCGCCCAGCGCGCGCACCATGGCGGCGAAGCGTTCGGCGGCGGCGCCGCTGTCGAGCGCCGAGTGCGCAAGGGCCGCTCCGGTGCGGGCGTCTTGCGCCAGGCCGGCCAGTGTCAGCATCTCGCCGGCCAGCGCCAGCGTCAGCGACTCCAGCCGCGGCTCACGCGGGCGGCGCGCGGTGAGGAAGTCGATCGCCTCTCGCATCTCGAGTGCGTTGCCGGCCGTGTGTCCCAGCACCTGGTTCATGTCCGACAGGCAGGCCACCGCGGGCAGGCCCGCCGCGCGCGCGACGCCGACCAGGCTGCGTGCCAGGCGGCGCGCGGTGCCGAGGTCGGGGCAGAAGGCGCCATTGCCCACCTTGACGTCGAGCACCAGCGACCCCAGCCCTGCAGCCAGCTTCTTCGACAGGATGCTCGCCGTGATCAGGGGCACCGATTCGACCGTGGCCGTGACGTCGCGGATGGCGTACAGGCGCCGGTCGGCGGGCGCCATGCGGGCACTGGCGCCGACGATGGCGCAGCCGGTCGTGCGCAAGGCGCGTTCGAGCCTGGCACGCGTGGGGTTCACCTGGTACCCCGCGAGGCACTGCATCTTGTCGAGCGTGCCGCCGGTGTGCCCCAGGCCGCGCCCGCTGACCATCGGCACGACACCGCCGCAGGCCGCGACCAGCGGCGCCAGCATCAGGCTCACCTTGTCGCCCACGCCACCGGTGGAGTGCTTGTCGACGATCGGCCCGTCCAGGCGCGCAAGCGACCAGTCGAGCACCTGGCCCGAGCGTGTCATCGCCAGCGTCAGCGCCGCGCACTCGGCGCGGGTCATGCCGCGCCACACGATGGCCATCGCCAGTGCCGCCGCCTGGCCTTCGCTCCAACTGCCGTCGACCAGGCCGCGCACGAACGCGTCGATCTGGGCGACGTCGAGCGCCCGGCCCTCGCGCTTGCTGCGGATGACCTCGGCGGCCAGCATGCTCAGTAGCCGCCAGCGGGCGGTCTCGCCGCCCCGCCGCCGAGCGTGCGCTCGACGTCGTCGAGCAGGCCGCTGGCGCCGAAACGCAGGCGTGCCGGCGCGAGGGCCGACGCCCCCAGGATCTCGCGCACGAGTCCGATGTACGCGAGCGCCTCCTCGACGCGCCGGATGCCCCCGGCCGCCTTGAAGCCCACCGTCGCGGCGCGCGGATGCGTGGCGATCTGCTCCAGCATCGTGCGCGCGGCCGGCAACGTGGCGCCCACCGCCCACTTGCCGGTGCTGGTCTTGAGGAAGTCGGCGCCTTCGTCGAGGCCGATGCGGCACGCCGCGCGCAGCGTTGCCGCGTCGGGCAGCGCCCCTGATTCGACGATCAGCTTCAGGCGGCGGCCGGGGCAGGCCGCGCGCACCGCCGCCACCACGCGGCGCGCGCCGATCTCGTCCCCGTCCAGCAGTGCGCGCCAGGGCAGCACGAGGTCGACTTCGTCGCCCCCGGCTTCGACGATGGTGCGCGTATCGTGCACGGCGCGCTCGACGTTGAGCCCGCCTTCCGGGAAGTTGGCGACCGCCGCCACGGCGATGGTGGCCGGCAGGGCGGCCCGCACCGTCGCCACGAAGCGCGGCCACACGCACAGCGCCGCCGGCGCCGAGCCCCAGCGGGCTCGTGCGTCGAGGGCGCGCGCCACCAGGGCTGCCGTCGAGCGGTTGTCGTCGTCCGCGTTCAGGCTCGTGAGGTCGAGGCACGCCAGCACCAGGCGGGCGGCGTCGTGCGTCGGCTCGACCATCAGCGCCGCACCACGTCGGGCGGCGGTGCGAAGTCGCTCGCCTTGAGCGGGCTGCGGGCCGCGATGAAGCCGCGCAGCACGTCGGCATCCACGAAGCCGGTGTCGGTGTATCCCGGGTGCGTCGACAGCCTCGGATAGCCATCACCGCCCTGGGCGGTGAAGTTCAGCAGCGCCAGCCGGTACTCGCGTCTCGGATCGATCGGCTGCCCGCCCACTTGCGCCTCCTTCAGCGCGCCCGCCTCGATCACCATCTGCACGCCTGCCGTCTGCGGGAAGGCGCCCGAGCCCGCCGTCATCTTCGCCACCGCCTGCAGGTAGGTCGACAGCTCCGCGCCCGACAGTCGCACCAGCGACAGCTGATTGGCGAAGGGCATGACCTTGAGCACGTCGCGGTAGCTGACCTTGCCGGCGGGCAGCGAATCGCGGATGCCGCCGGCGTTCATGATCGCGAGATCGGCGCCGGCGCGATCCATCATCGCGCGCGCCACCAGGACGCCGAGGTTGGTCGGCTGGCTGCGCACCCGGCTGCGGTCGCCGTCGAACACGCCCACCGTCTCGCCCACGGCCAGCGTCAGGCGCGCCTGTCCGTTGTCCTGGAAGGGTTGCAGGAAGCCGCGCACGCCCGGGTCCTCCGGGATCGGGTCGGTGTAGGTCTTGCGGCTGCCGTCGGCCTGGCGCTGCTTGAGGTTGACCGGCAGCAACTGGTACTTCACGAGTTCGACCTTGCCGGCCTGGATCACGAAGTCGGCGCGGCCCACGTACTTGCCCCACTCGTGGGCCTGCACGATCCAGGCACCGTTCTGGCGGTCGGGGGCACAGGGCTGGCCGGGCACGTAGGCGTCGTTGCGCTGGTTCTCCGCCTTCATGCACACGGGGTTCTGGCTGTGGCCGCCGACGATCAGGTCGAGGCCCTTGACCGCGCGCGCGAGTTCCACGTCACCCGGCGCATTGACCCCGCTCCTGCCGTCGGCGTAATGGCCCATGTGGGTCGCGGCGATCACCATGTCGGCCCTGGCGCGCAGTTCGGGCACCAGCCTGGCCGCCTCGTCGGACGCCTTGCGGAACTCCACGCCGACGATGTTGGCCGGCATCACCATCTTCGCCGTGTCCTCGGTGGTCAGCCCCATCACCGCGATGCGCCAGCCCCCGCGCTCGAAGATGCGGTATGGCTCGAACAGGCGCTGGCCGCTGCGGTACACGTTGGCCGACAGCAGCGGGAACTGCGCCCATTGGCGCTGCTTGGCGAGCACGTCGAGCGGCTTGTCGAACTCGTGGTTGCCCACCGCCGCCGCGTCGTAGCCCAGCAGGTTCATGCCCTTGAAGTCGGGCTCGGCGTCCTGCAGGTCGCTCTCGGGCACGCCGGTGTTGATGTCGCCGCCGTCGAGCAGCAGCACATGGCCTCCCGCGGCAGCCACCTCGGCGCGCACGCGCTCGACCAGGGTCTTGCGCGCGGCCAGACCGTATTCGCCGTTCTCATTGGCCCAGAAGCGGCCGTGGTGGTCGTTGGTGTGCAGCACGGTCAGCCTCAACGGCGGCCGCTCGGACGGCATCCAGGCACAACCGGCCAGCAGAGCGGCCAGTGCGGGCAGCGCGAGGCACAGACGTCGGTTCATGGTCATCCTCCTTCTTCAGGAACAGTGTTCGGTCGGCGCCTCGGCCAGGGCGGGGACGAGGGCCTGCAACAGGCGCGTCGCGCGCACGCCGGCGGCCTGCGCGGCGGCCAGCGTCTGGGCATGGCTCAGCGGCTCGGCATCGAGGCCGGCGGCCAGGTTGGTGATCAGCGACAGCGCGAGCACCTGCAGGCCGGCGTGCCGCGCCAGGATCGTCTCCGGCACCGTGCTCATGCCCACGGCGTCGGCGCCCAGACAGCGCAGCATGCGGATCTCGGCCGGCGTCTCGAACTGCGGCCCCAGCATCCAGGCGTACACGCCCTCATGCAGCGATTCGCCGAGCGCCTGAGCTGCCGCGTGCGCGCGCAGGCGCAGCCCCGGCGCATAGGCCTCGCGCAGGTCCACGAAGCGCGAGGAACCGGGCGCGCCAAGCAGCGGAGTGCGCTGGGCGATGTTCAGGTGGTCCGACAGCAGCATCAGCGAGCCCGTCGGCATGGACGGGTCGAGGCTGCCCGCGGCATTGGTCAGCACCAGCGTCTTCACGCCCAGGGCGGCCAGCGTGCGCACGGCGCCCTTCATGGCATCGGCGCGCCCGTCCTCGTACGCATGCTGGCGCCCGGCCAGCACCGCCACCTCGGCACCCCCGACGCGCCCCAGCGTCAGCACGCCGACGTGGCCCTCGACGCCGAGCACCGGAAACGCCGGCAACTCGCCGTAGCCGATGTCCACCGCGTCGCTCACGGCCCCGCGGAAGGGCTGCCAGCCGGAGCCGAGCAGCACCGCGACGGACGGAGCGCGGCCGGGGGCACGCGCCGCGATCGTGCGCACGCTGTCGGCGACGGCGTCGTCGCTCATGCCAGATGCTCCCGCCCGAAGCTGGCCGGCAGCAGTTCGCCGAGCGTGAAGCGCGCGCGCACCACCCGGTCGTCGGCCACGATCACCGGCACCTCGTCGCCGGCGAACTCGCGCAGCTTCTGGCGGCATCCGCCGCAGGGCGTGCACAGGCGTTCGCCCTCGCCCACCACCACCACCGCGCGCACCGCGCGGCCGCCCTCGGCCACCATGCGCGCAAGGGCCCCCGCTTCGGCGCACAGCCCTTGCGGATAGGCCGCGTTCTCGACATTGCAGCCGGCGTGGATGCGCCCGGCGTCGTCGAGCAAGGCGGCGCCGACGTGGAAGTTGGAGTACGGGGCGTGGGCGTGACGGCGCACCGCGCGCGCGGCCGCCAGCAACGCATCGAGCTCGCGCACGGGGTCGGACATCAGCGCTCCTTCACGTAAGCGGTGCCCAGCGCGCGCGGCGCCACGGCGCGCCCGATGAATCCGGCCAGCAGCACCACCGTCAATACGTACGGCAGCGCCTGGATGGCCTGCACCGGCACCGCGCCACCGCCGAGCCAGTGCGGCAGCAACGCGCCCTGCAGCCGGATCGACACCGCGTCCAGGAAGCCGAACAGCAGGCAGGCCCAGAGCGCGCCCACCGGATGCCACTTGCCGAAGATCATCGCCGCCAGCGCCATGTAGCCGCGCCCGGCGGTCATGTGGGGCAGGAACTGCGGGTTCAGGGCCAGCACCAGGTAGGCGCCGGCCAGCGCCGCCAGCACGCCGTTGCCCGCCAACGCCAGGTAGCGCAGCTGCAGCACCGACACGCCCGCGGCATCGACCATGGCCGGATTCTCACCCGTGGCGCGCAGGCGCAGGCCCAGTCGCGTGCGGTAGAGCAGCCACCACACGGCACCCACCAGCGCGAGCGCGAGGTAGACGAGCGCGCTGTGTCCGGTGAACCCGGCCAGCACCGGGCCGGCCAGCGGCAGGCCCGCCAAGGCGGGGCCGAGCCCGGCAAACCACGCGTCGAGCCGCACCGCCTCGGGCATCGGCGGCGTCTGCCCGCCCTGCTTGAACCAGGCTGCGCCGAGCACGGCGGTCAGCCCGGCAGCCGTCATCGTGATCGCCATGCCCATCACCACCTGGTCGCCCCGGTGGCTCACGCAGGCGAAGCCGTGCAGCATCGACAACGCCACACCGAGCGCCAGCGCCGCGCCGACCGCCAGCACCAGCGAGCCGGTGGCCACGCCCACGCTGGCCGTGCAGAACGCCGTGGCCAGCATCTTGCCCTCGAGGCCGAGGTCGATCACCCCCGAGCGCTCGGACAGGGTGCCCGCCAGGGCGCACAGGACGAGCGGCGTGGCCACCCGCAGCGTCGAGGCGACCAGGGTGCCCAGGCCCAGGACGAACTCATCCATGGGCGACCGATCGCGGCGCCAGGGTGCGCCAAGCGCGTTCGAGCCAGGGCGCGGCCACCTGGGCCATGGCGCCGGCGAACAGCACGATCAGGCCCTGCAGCGCGAACACCATGTCGCGCGAGAAGCCCGGCACCTCGAACGCCACCTCGGCGCCGCCCTGGTGGAGCGCGCCGAACAGCAGCGCGGCAAGCGCGATGCCGATGGGATGGTTGCGCCCGATCAGCGCCACCGCAATGCCGGTGAAACCGGCGCCGGCGACGAAGTCCGCAATCAGGCGGTTGTGCACGCCGGCAATCTCGTTGATGCCCACCAGCCCCGCCAGAGCGCCGGACACCGCCATCGCCAGCACGATCTGCCGTTGCGGCCGGATGCCGGCGTAGCGCGCGGCATCGGCCGAGAACCCCACCGTGCGCAATGCGTAGCCCGGCCGCGAACGCCACAGCAGCACCCAGCCGGCGACGAGGGCCGCCACGGCGAGCAGCACGCTGGCGTTGAGCGGCGTGTGAGGCCACGCCAGACCCAGTGCACCGAGGATCTGGTGCATGCCGGGCAGTTGCGCCGCCGCACCGAAGGCGCGCGTCTCGGGCGACATGTTGCCCGGCTCCTTGAGCGCGTTGACCAGCAGGTAGATGAGGATCGCCGAGGCGATGAAGTTGAACATGATCGTGCTGATCACGATGTGGCTGCCGCGCCAGGCCTGCAGCGCTCCGGGCACTGCAGCCCACAGCACGCCGAAGGCGATGGCCGCCAGCACCATCAGCGGCAGCACGATCCACGCCGGGGCCTGCTGGCCGAGCGCGAGGCCCACCAGCGCGGCGCCCAGCCCGCCCATCATGGCCTGCCCTTCCGCGCCGATGTTGAACAGCCCCGCGTGGTAGGCCACCGCCACCGCCAGCCCGGTGAAAACGAAGGTGGTGGCGTAGTACAGCGTGTAGCTCACGCCGGCCTTGCTGCCGAACGCGCCCTTGACGAGCAACGCCAGCACCTGCAGCGGGCTCTGGCCGATGGCCAGCAGCACCAGCGCCGAGACGAGGAAGGCCAGGCCCAGGTTGACCAGTGGCAGGACGACCAGGTCGATCCAGCGCGGCATCTCGGCCTGCGGCGCCGTCACGCGATGGCCCTCTGCTCCGCGCCACCCATCAGCCGTCCGAGCGCCGCCTCGCTGCACCGATCGATCGGCAGCTCGCCGGCGATGCGCCCGGCATTCATCACCAGCACGCGGTCGGCGAGCGCCAGGACCTCGTCCAGCTCCGACGACACCAGCAGCACGGTGCGCCCGTCGTCGCGCATCGCACGCAAGCGCTGGTGGATGAACTCGATGGCGCCGATGTCCACCCCGCGCGTGGGCTGGCCCACCAGCAGGATGCGCGGTTCCGGAAAGGCCTCGCGCGCCAGTACGAGCTTCTGCTGGTTTCCGCCCGAGAACTTGGCCGACTTCAGATCGACGGCGGGGGGGCGCACGTCGAAGCGCGCCATCATCGTCGTGCAATCCTCGCGCATCGCGCCCTGGCGCATCAGGCCGGTGCGGTTGTAGCGCGGCCGGCGCTGGTAGCCCAGCACCGCCGATTCCCAGGCGGGGAACGCCAGCACCAGCCCGCGTCGATGGCGGTCCTCCGGCACGTGCGCGATGCCGAGGTCGCGCGCCACGTCGGGCGTGATCCAGTGCGCCGGCGCGAACTGCCTTTCGCCCAGCGTCAACGTGCCACGCTCGGGCACCAGCAAGCCTGCCAGCGCGTCGAGCAGTTCGCTCTGCCCGTTGCCGGACACGCCGGCGAGGCCGACGATCTCGCCGGCATGCAGGGCGAGCGACACGTCGGCCAGCCGCGGCACGCCCAGCGCATCGCGCCAGGCCAGGCCCTCGGCGCGCAGCAGTTCGGCACCGTGCGCGGCACCGCCCCGGCCGCTGCGACCCAGCTGCACGTGGCGCCCGACCATGGCCTCGGCCAGCGCATCGATCGAGGTGCGCTCGATCGGCGTGTCCAGCACGACGGCGCCTTGCCGCATCACCGTCACCGCGTCGCACAGGGACATGATCTCCTTGAGCTTGTGCGTGATGAGCAGCACCGTCGTGCCCTGCGCGCGCAGCGTGCGCAGCGTGGCGAAGAGCTGCTCGGTCTCGTGCGGCGTGAGCACCGCGGTGGGCTCGTCGAGGATCAGGATGCGCGCGCCGCGGAACAGCGTCTTGAGGATTTCCACGCGCTGGCGCTCGCCCACCGGCAGGTCCTCGATGCGGGCATCGAGGTCCACCGCCAGGCCGGTGGCGCGCATCAGGGCGTCGAGCGCTCCGCGCACGCTGGCGCGCGATCGCGCGAGCGACCACGAGGGCTCCGCGCCCAGCATGATGTTGTCCAGCGCCGAGAGCGTGTCCACCAGCATGAAGTGCTGATGCACCATGCCGATGCCCCGCGCGATCGCGTCGCGCGAATGGCGGATTCGCGCCGGCCGCCCCTCGATCTCGATCGAGCCGCCGTCGGCGGTGTAGAAGCCGTAGAGGATCGACATCAGCGTCGACTTCCCCGCGCCGTTCTCGCCGACGATGCCGTGCACCGTGCCGGCGCGCACCGAGAGGTCGACGGCGCGGTTGGCCTGCACCGCGCCGAAGCGCTTGTCGATCGCCCGCATCCTGACGGCGGGCGCTGTCACGGCCACGCCCCGCCTACTTGCAGGCGTTGTTGGCCATGTAGTCGACGACCTTGATCTTTCCGCTGACGATGTCGGCCTTGGCCGCGTCGACCTTGGCCTTCATGTCGGCGCCGACCAGCTTGGCGTTGTGCTGGTCGAGCGCATAGTCGACGCCGCCTTCCTTGAGCCCGAGCGAGGTGACGCCCGGCTTGTGCGCCTTGAAGCTGTTGTAGACGGCGGTGTCCACCCGCTTGACCATCGAGGTCAGCATGGTGCCGGGATGCAGATGGTTCTGGTTGCTGTCCACGCCGATGGCCAGCCGGCCGGCGTCCTTGGCCGCCTGGTAGACGCCGATGCCGGTACCGCCTGCGGCGGCAAAGACCACGTCCACGCCCTTGGCGAACTGCGCCTTGGTCAGCTCGCCGCCGCGCGCGGGATCGTTCCAGGCGGTCGGCGTGGTGCCCGTCATGTTGGCCAGCACCTCGACCTTGGGATTGGCGTACCGGGCGCCCTGCTCGTAGCCGCACTGGAACTTGCGGATCAGCGGCACGTCCATGCCGCCGACGAAGCCGACCTTGCCGCTCTTGCTGGCCATCGCGGCCATCATGCCGACCAGGAAGCTGCCTTCGTGTTCGCGGAACACGACCGACTCGACGTTGGGCAGGTTGACCACGAAGTCGATGATCGTGAACTTGAGCTTCGGGAACTCCTTGGCGACCTTCTCCATCGCCGAGCCCTGGGAGAAGCCGACGCCGACGATGGGATCGGCATTGCGCTCGGCCATGCGGCGCATCGCCTGTTCGCGCTGCGTCGCGTTGCTGATCTCGAACTCGAGGTAGCCCTTGTTCGTTTCCTTCTTCCAGCGCTCGGCGCCGTTGTAGGCGGCCTCGTTGAACGACTTGTCGAACTTGCCGCCCATGTCGAAGATGACGGCCGGTTGCGATTGGGCGAGCGCCGTGCCGCACGAGGCGGCGGCGGCCAGGCTGACGAGTAGCGACTTGACGTTCATGGTCGCGCAATCCTTGCGGGGGAAGGGAGGCTGGCAGGATAGCAAGCCGCACCCGGCGCAGCATGGGGATCGGCACGGAGGGCGCCGGTCCAGGAAGAACGCCGCAGCCCTTGCGGGACTGCGGCGTCACGGGTGTTGGTAGGCGCGATTGGACTCGAACCAACGACCCCCACCATGTCAAGGTGGTGCTCTAACCAGCTGAGCTACGCGCCTGAAAGCCTTGCATTGTAGCAGTGCCCGACCGCTCAATGACGGCGCGCACTGCGCACGCCCGGCACGCGGGCCACCTCGCGCAGGACGGGCCCCAGGCGGTCGCTGCCCGGCACCTCGACGGTGAAGGTCATCAGCGCCGTCACCGCACCGCCGCTGCGCACGTTCTGCGAGTTGACCCCGGTGACGTTGACCTTGTCCTTGGCGAATACCTCGGTGATGTCGCGCAGCAGCCCCGGGCGATCCTGTGCCTCGACGAGCACATCCAGCGGGTAGAGCACGCCCTCCTTCGGCGCGCCGCCCCAGGCCACCGCGATCACGCGCTCCGGCGAGCGCTCCCGCATGTGTCGCAGGTTGGAACAGTTCCGACGGTGGATGGCGACCCCCTTGCCGCGCGTGACGAAGCCGTCGATCTCGTCGGGCGGCGCCGGACGACAGCACCGCGCAAGGCTGGTCAACAGCGAATCGACGCCCACCACCAGCACGCCCCCCCTGCCACCACCCTCCCCGGCGCGGGATCGCTTGAGCAACGGCAGGTCCTCGGGCGACGGCGGTGCCGCAGGCCTCAGGAGCTGCTCGATGGTGCGCAGCGAGAGCTCGTCCTTGCCGACGACCTCGTAGAGCGCGTCGGCCCCCTTGAAGCCCAGCTGCGAGGCCAGTTCGTCGCGCTCCAGCGCGGTGCGGCCCTCGCGCTGCAGCAGCTTCTCCACCAGTTCACGGCCGCGCGCGATCGTCTGCGCCTGGGCCTGGGCATTGAACCAGGCGCGGGCCTTGGCGCGCGAGCGCTGCCCGGCGATGTAGCCCAGTTCGGGGTTGAGCCAGTCCAGCGACGGCCCGCCTTCCTTGGCGGCGATCACCTCGACCGTCTGGCCGTGACGCAACGGGGTGTTGAGCGGGACCAGCGCACCGTCGACCCTGGCGCCGCGGCAACGGTGCCCGAGGTCGGTGTGCAGCATGTAGGCGAAATCGACAGGCGTACCACCGGACGGCAACTCGACGATCGACGCCTGCGGCGTCAGGACATAGATGCGGTCGTCCGAGCGGGCGGCGCCCACGGGTGCCTCGCCCGCGAAGTCGCGCTCCCAGGCCAGCAACTGGCGCAGCACCGCCTTGCGTGCCTCGGCGATGCGCTCGTCGCCGCTGCCGCCCGCACTGACGCCCGCATAGCCGCGCGCCCCCGCCTCCTTGTAGGCCCAGTGGGCCGCCACACCCGTCTCGGCGTGCTCGTGCATGGCACGGGTGCGGATCTGGATCTCGACGGGGCGGCCATCGTCGATGCGCACCACCGTATGCAGCGACTGGTAGCCGTTGGCCTTGGGCTTGGCGATGTAGTCGTCGAACTCGCCCGGCACTGGGCTCCAGCGCTCGTGCACCCGCGCCATGACCGCGTAGCAGTCGGCCACCGCCGGCACGATGACGCGCAGCGCCGCCAGGTCCATCACCTGGTGCAGCGCCAGATGCTTGCCCTGCATCTTCTTCCAGATGCTGTAGAGATGCTTGGGCCGGCCCTGCACTTCGGCCTTCAGGCCCACCGCGGCGAGGTCGGCCGCCAGCTGGGCGCGCACCGCCTCCACGGAGGCTTCGCGCGCGGCGCGGGTCTCGTCGAGTCCGCGCGCGATGCGCTTGTAGTCCTCGGGCTGCAGCAAGCGGAACGCCAGATCCTCCAGCTCCCACTTGATCTGCCAGATGCCCAGACGGTTGGCCAAGGGCGCGAACACGTCGCGCGACTCGCGCGCAACGTCGTCCGGGCAGGCCACGCGCGTCGAGGTGTGCCAGCGCAACGTCTGCAGCCGCGAGGCCAGCCGCAGCAGCACGACGCGCAGGTCATGCGAGAACGCGAGCAGCATCTTGCGCACGCGTTCGGTCTGCTGCGCCTGGGCCTGCGCATCGTCGAGCGGCATGCCGCGACGGGCGGCACGCTGGATCTGCACCAGGCGCCGCGTGTGGCCCACCAGGCTCGCGTAGGACTCGCCGAACGCCTTGGCCACGACCTCCTCCGGGCGCTGCAACCAGTCGCCCGCGTACACGAGGTAGGCCGCAGCCTGCAACGCCGGCGCGGCTCCGATCGAGGCCAGGATCGCAACCACACCGTCGGCGTGGGCCAGCGCGTTTTCCCCGGTGTCCAGCAGGTGCTCGGACAGCAGCGGCTCGGCGAAGGCGCGCGCGCGCGCCAGTGCCGCCCCCCCCTCGGGCTGGTCGTGCCCGGCCAGCGCCACGATGGGAGCGGCATCCGCGCTGGCGGCCGCCGCGAGGGTCTTCATGGCGCCAGCAGGAAGTCCCGCACCACCGCCACCTGGTCGTCGTGCACCAGCGTCGGCGCATGTCCAATGCCCTCGAATTCGACCAGTCGCGCACGCGGGCCGCGCTCGGTCATCGCGCGGGCGGTCGCCGGCGACAGGAGGTCGCTTTCGCGGCCGCGCAGCAGCAGCGTCGGCAGGCGCAGGCGGTCCCAGGCGGCCCACAGCAACGCCTCGCCCTGGCGCACGATCTCGGGCGTCGCAGCGCGCGCCGGCACCGCGATGCCGGGGTCGTAGCGCAGCACGTAGTCGTCGCCGTCACGCCGCAGCAGCGGCTCCGTGAGCGCGAGCCACTGTTCACGCGAATGAGGGCCGAAACCCGAGGAGATCGCCCACATCGCGTCGGCCGCCTCGTCCAGCGTGCGCCAGCGGCCCCCGCGTCCGACGTACTGCCCGATGCGCGCCAGCGCCACGGGCTCGATGGTCGGCCCGACGTCGTTGACCACCATGCGGCGCAAGGGAGCACCGGGCTGCGCGGCCAGGCCGAACCCGATCAGCCCTCCCATCGAGGTGCCCACCCAGTCGACCGTCTCGGCATTCAGGCGCGCCAGCAGCGTGACCATGTCGGCCACGTACTGCGGCACCTGGTAGCCCGTCGGATCGGACAGCCAGTCCGAGCGGCCCCGCCCCACCACGTCCGGGCAGACGACTCGGCAATGCGGTGCCAGGGCGCGCGCGAGGGTGTCGAAGTCGCGGCCCTGGCGCGTGAGACCGTGCACGCACAGCACGACGTGGCGCTGCGCAGGATCCCCCCACTCCCAGTAGGCCATGCGATGCAGCCCGCGGGGGCCCAGGCACTGGACGTGGTCGAGGCGGGGGGTGTCAGTCACGTTCAAGCTCCGATTCGATAATCGATGCTAACAACGCAGGAGAAGACGCACATGCTCACCGGCAAGACGGCCCTCGTGACGGGCTCGACCAGCGGCATCGGCCTCGGCATTGCCAAGGCCCTGGCCACCCATGGCTGCAACGTGGTGCTCAACGGTTTCGGCGACGTCGACGCCGCCAAGCGGGAGTTCCGCGACATCGACGCCGTGATCGGCTACCACCCGGCCGACATGAGCAAGCCCGATCAGATCGCCGACATGATGGACTATGCGCAACGCACGCTCGGACAGGTCGACATCCTCGTCAACAACGCCGGCATCCAGCATGTGGCGCCGGTCGAGGACTTCCCGGTCGAGCGCTGGGACGCCATCATCGCCATCAACCTGAGCTCGGCATTCCACACCACGCGCCTCGTGCTGCCAGCGATGAAGGCCCGCGGTTGGGGCCGCATCCTCAACGTCGCCTCGACGCATGGCCTCGTGGCGTCGGCCCAGAAGAGCGCCTACGTCGCCTCCAAGCACGGCATCGTCGGCTTCACGAAGGCGGTGGCGCTGGAGACTGCGACCACCGGGATCACCGTCAATGCCATCTGCCCGGGCTGGGTGCTGACACCGCTGGTGCAGAAGCAGGTCGACGCGCGTGCGGCGGCCGACGGGGTGGACGCCGAGGAGGCCAAGCGCCGACTGCTGGCGGAAAAGCAGCCTTCGCTGCAGTTCACGACCCCCGAGCAGCTGGGCGAGCTGGCGGTGTTCCTGTGTTCGCCGGCCGCGGACAACATCCGCGGCGCCGCGTTCAACGTCGACGGAGGCTGGGCCGCGCAGTAGCGCGACCGGCGCCCGGCGCAGCGCTACCGCGTCATCTGCGCCGTGCCGCTGACGGTGGCCGTCACCTCGGCCTGCCCGGCTTCCACCGGCAAGGCCTCCACGCCGGCCGCGGCCATCGCCTTGGCCCGCATCATCGGCACCACCGGGCCTCCCGGCTCGTTGGTGGCGACATTGACCTCGCGCACCGTGTAGCCGTTGTAGCCGAACTGCTGGCTCATCTGCTGCGCGCGGGCACGCCAGCGCGCGATCGCCTGCGCCACGGCCTCGGCTTCGATCTTCTCGTGCGCCTCGCGCGACAGGCTGTAGGCCACGCGCGCAATGGTCATCGTGCCGATGCGCCCGGTCAGCTGGGCGATGGCGCTCATGTCCTTGCCCTGGACGACGAGTTCGGCACTGCCCTGCCAACCGGTGATCAGGGGGCCGGCGCCGCGCGGCCCGGGTGCGCCGTATCGCGGTTGCAAGGCGAAATTGCCGGTCTGCACCTCCACCTGACCCGCCCGCGCGACCTTGCGCGCTTCGGCCAGCGCAGCGTCGAGCGCCTGCTTGAGCGCCGCTTGCACGGCCTGGGCGTCGGTGCCCTCGCGGGTGCTGGTAAAGGTGACGGCCATCGTGTCCTTGGGGACCTCGAGGGCTGCCGAGGTCGTGAGCGTCAGCACGCCGCTGGGCGGCGGCACGACGCCCTGGGCCACGGCGCTGCCGCACACCAGTGCCAGCAACGGCACGATCGGGCGTGAAGTCCTGCGATGCATGAGTTTCCTTTCCGGATCGTCGGTGCCTTGGCCCCGCCAGTGTCTCCAGCGCGCCGTGACGGATTGACGTTGACGGCGGACTCATTCTGGGGTGTGGTCGAAAGACTTGTAACGGCCAGTCAGATCGAGGGTAAACCCGTAGCCGCCAAACCGTAACATCCCCGCTGTTACAAATACAGGAGGCACCATGAACGCCCCGGCTCCCGCCCGCCCCGACCGCGTCGTCGTCGTCGATGACGACGCCCGAATCCGTGACCTGCTGCGCCGCTACCTGACGCAGGAAGGGTTCGAGGTCCTGCTCGCCGAAGACGCCAAGGCGCTGAACCGCCTGCTGACGCGCGAGACCATCGACCTCATCGTGCTCGACCTCATGCTCCCCGGCGAGGACGGATTGTCGATCTGCCGCCGGCTGCGCGCCGCCAACGACGCCACGCCCATCATCATGCTCACCGCCAAGGTAGAGGACGTCGACCGCATCGTGGGCCTGGAAGTCGGCGCCGACGACTACCTGCCCAAGCCCTTCAACCCGCGCGAGCTGCTGGCCCGCATCCACGCCGTGTTGCGGCGCCGGCCGGCGATGGAGGCGCCCGGCGCGCCGGCCAAGGAGCCGCAGACGGTCACCTTCGGGCCGTTCGAGTTCGACCTCTCGCTGCGCCGCCTGACCAAGGACGGCGAGCAGATCGCGCTGACCACCGGCGAGTTCTCGATGCTGAAGGCCCTGGTACGCCACCCGCGCCAGCCGCTGTCGCGCGACAAGCTCGCGCAGCTGGCCCGCGGGCGCGAATTCGAACCCTTCGACCGCAGTCTCGACGTGCAGATCTCGCGCCTGCGCAAGATGATCGAACCCGACCCGTCTCAGCCGCGCTACATCCAGACGGTCTGGGGCGTCGGCTACGTCTTCGTGCCCGACGGTTCGGCGTGAGGTGCGCGTTCCGATGGCATAGTGCAGCGCCATGCCGCGCCGCACCGTAGGCCTCAGCCTCTTCTCACGCACCTTCTTCCTGCTGGCGCTGCTGCTGGGCGCCGGCATCTTTGCCTGGGTGCAGACGCTGCGCTCGCTGGAGTTCGAACCGCGCGCGGTGCAGGCCGCGCAGCAGATGGCCAGCCTGGTGAACCTGTCGCGTGCGGCACTGCGCTACACCGACGGGATCAACCGCGTGGCGGTCGTCAAGACGATGACCGACCAGGAGTCGATCCGTGTCGCGCCGCGCGAACCGGGCGATCGCTGGGAGCCCTTCGAGGTGGACCGTTTCACGCGCCGCGTGGGCGCCGAGTTGCGCTCGCGCCTGGACCCGGACACGGTGGTGGCCAGCGCGGTCAACGGCCAGCCCGGGCTGTGGGTGGGCTTCCGCATCGAGAACGACCCTTTCTGGCTGATGGCCGACACGGCGCGCGTCGTGCCGCTGACGCCCAGCACGTGGTTCGTCTGGATCGGCATTGCGCTGGTGGCCACCCTGGTGGGCTCGATCGCCATTGCCCGCCTGATCAACCAGCCGTTGCGCGAGCTGAGTTTCGCCGCCAGCCGCATCCGCGAGGGCGAGTTCGACTCGGTGCTCGACGAGAACACGCTGACCAGCGAGATCCGCGAGGTCAACATCGGCTTCAACCGCATGGCGCGCGAGCTGGCCAAGGTCGAGGAGGACCGTGCCGTGATGCTCGCCGGCATCAGCCACGACCTGCGCACCCCGCTGGCGCGCCTGCGGCTCGAGGTCGAAATGAGCGTGAGCGACGAGGAGGCCCAGCGCAACATGGCGATGGACATCGACCAGCTCGACGCCATCATCGACAAGTTCATGGACTACGCGCGCCCCGGCGAGGCCAAGATGGTGCCGGTGAACCTGGCGCAGCTGGTCGACCGCGAGGCGGCGGCATTCCGCGATCCACGCGAGATCCGCATCACCAACAAGCTGGCGATCGACCTGCGGGTGCTGGCCGACGACACGGAGCTGGGTCGCGTGTTCGGCAACCTGTTCGAGAACGCCCGTCGCTACGGCCGCAGCAACGACACGGGCATCGCCATGGTCACCGTGTCCTACGTGCGCTCCGGTCCCTGGATCATCGTCAGCGTGCGCGACCAGGGCCCCGGCGTGGCCCCGGACAAGCTGGCACAGTTGACGACGCCGTTCTACCGCGGCGATGCGGCTCGCACCGCCGCCACCGGAGCCGGCCTGGGCCTTGCGATCGTCGACAAGGCGCTGCAGCGCATGGGCGGCCAGTTCGAGCTCGACAACGCCCCCGACGGCGGCCTGGTCTGCCACATCCGCCTCAAGCGCGCGCCCTGACGGCGCCGCGGCACGGCCCGCGGGGGCCTTGAAAACCCGTGCCCCGCTCCTACCTGCATGCCATCGACGGGCGACGCGTTCGTCGCCGGTCTTGTCATCGGCCAGGAGGAACCCCATGTACCGAAGCCTGTTTGCACGTGACCTGTTCGCAGAGATGGACCGCTTGCAGCGCGAGGTGTTCGACGCGTTCGAGCGGACGCCCGCCATCCGTGGTCCGGGCCGCGGGGGCTACCCGGCGCTGAACGTCGGTGGCACGCCGCACAGCGTGGAGGTGTACGCCTTCGCGCCCGGCCTGGACCCGGCCGCGATCGACGTCAGCATCGACCGCGGGGTGTTGACGATTGCCGGCGAGCGCAAGCTCGGCCTGCCGGCCAGCGACGAGAAGACCACGCTGCATGCCAACGAGCGTTTCAGCGGGCGGTTCCGCCGCGTCCTCAGCCTGCCCGACGACGTCGATCCCGGCGCCGTCGCCGCCAGCTACCGCGACGGCGTGCTGCGCGTGAGCCTGCAACGCAAGGCGGCCGCCCAGCCGCGCCGCATCGAAGTGCAATGAGACCGCAAGGAGGACCACGATGAATGCCGTCACCCCCAGCCGCGAGACCACCTCGCCTGCGCGCGCCGAGCCCGCCCTGTGGCCGCCGGTGGACGTGATCGAGGACGGCGCCGGCATCACGCTGTACGCCGACCTGCCGGGCGTGCCGCGCGACAAGCTCGACGTTCGCGTCGACGGCGACACGCTCCATCTCGAAGGCGAGGTCGTGCTCGACGTGCCTGCGGGCATGCAGGCCAGCCACGCCGAGGTGCAGCTGGCGCGCTACCGCCGCAGCTTCACGCTCAGCAAGGAACTGGCGTCCGACAAGGTCAGCGCCGAGTTCAGCCAGGGCGTGCTGCGCCTGCGTATCCCCAAGGCCGAGCACGCACAGCCGCGCAAGGTCACGGTCACCGTCGCCTGAGACGCGCGATCAGGCTGCGCGCAGCAGCAGGCACACGGCGCGCGCCTCGATCGCGCGCCCTTCGCCCACGGGGCCCATGCGCTCGGCCGTCTTGGCCTTCACATTGACCTGGTCGGCCTCCAGGTCGAGCGCAGCGGCCAGACGCTCGCGCATCGCCGGAATGTGCGGTGCGAGCTTGGGCGCTTGCGCCACCACGGTGCTGTCGACATTGCAGAGGGTCCATCCCCCGGCACGCACGCGTCGCGCCGCCTCGGCCAGCAACGCCAGCGAATCGGCGCCGCGGTAGGCGGCGTCGGTGTCGGGGAAGTGGCGCCCGATGTCACCCAGGCCGGCCGCCCCCAGCAGTGCATCGGTGATGGCATGCGCCAGCGCGTCGGCGTCCGAGTGGCCGTCGAGTCCCTTGTCGTGCGGAACGTGCACGCCCCCCAGGATCAAGGGCCGGCCGGCCACCAGGGCATGGATGTCCCAGCCTTCGCCGATGCGCAGCGTCATGCGAGCGTCCTTTCTGTCAGTACGCGTTGTGCGCGCGCGAAGTCTTCGGGGTAGGTCAGCTTGAAGTTGTCGGCTTCGCCCGGCACGAGCCGCGGCGCCAGGCCGAGGGCCTCGATCGCGCTCGACTCGTCGGTCACCGCCGGGCCGGCGCGGTCGAGCGCCTGTACCAGGCGACCGATCCGGAACATCTGCGGCGTCTGTGCCGCCCACATGCCGGCGCGGTCGACCGTGGCACGCACGCGCCCCGCGGCATCGGCCTGCTTGAGCGTGTCGGCCACAGGCAGCGCCAGCAGACCGCCCACCGCGTCGTCCCGACACGCCTCGATCAGGCGCTCCACGAGCTGGGCTCGCAGGAGGCAGCGCGCCGCATCGTGGACCAGGACCCAGTCCGTCTCGCGTGCGCCATGCCGGCGCAACGCGTCGAGACCCGCGCGCACCGTGGCCGCCCGGGTGGCGCCGCCGCAGCGTTCGACCCAGCCGCCAAACCCGGGCGCCGCCGCCTCGAACTGCCGATCGCCCGGGGCCAGCACCACCAGCGTGCGCGTCAGCGCCTCCACGCGCGCCAGCGCGTCGAGCGTGTGCGCCACGACGCTGCGGTCGCCCAGCCGGGCGTACTGCTTGGGCCCGCCCGCCGCGGCACGTTCGCCGACCCCCGCGCAGGGCACGAGGGCATAGCAATGCACGTCAGGCGCGGCCGTCATGGGGCAGATTCTAGAATTCGCGCCCCTGTCGGATCCCTCGATGCAGCTTCCCTCCCTGGCGCCAGGCAAGCGCTTCACGTTGCCGCGGCCCGTCGGCTCGGCCGACGCGCTGCTGCTTGCGCGGCTGGCGGCACGCTCGACGGCGGCGCGGCAGCTCACGGCCATCGTCACCGCCGAGCCGGCCGACGCCCAGCGCCTGGCCGATGAACTGCCTTTCTTCGTGCCCGGGCTGCGCATTGCGTTGTTCCCGGACTGGGAGACGCTTCCGTACGACACCTTCAGCCCGCATCAGGACCTGATCTCGGAACGCCTGGCCACGCTGTGGCGGCTGTGGTCGACCAAGGACGTGGATGTCCTGCTGCTGCCGGCCACCACCGCCCTGACCCGGCTCGCGCCGCCGTCCTTCCTGGCGGCCACGACATTCCGGTTCCGGCAGAAGGACAGGCTCGACGAGGCCGCCCTCAAGGCCCAGCTCACGCTGGCGGGCTACGCGCATGTCAGCCAGGTCGTGTCGCCGGGCGAGTACGCGGTGCGCGGCGGGCTGATCGACCTGTTCCCGATGGGCTCGCCGGTGCCCTACCGCGTCGACCTGTTCGGCGACGAGATCGACTCGATCCGCACCTTCGACCCCGACAGCCAGCGCAGCCTGTTCCCGGTGCCCGAGGTGCGGCTGTTGCCGGGCCGCGAGTTCCCGATGAGCGACGTGGCGCGCACCACCTTCCGTGCGCGCTGGCGCGAGAAGCTCGAGGGCGACCCGACCAAGAGCCGCATCTACAAGGACCTGGGCGCGGGCATCGCCACGGCCGGCATCGAGTACTTCCTGCCGTTGTTCTTCGAGCAGACCGCCACCGTCTTCGAGTACTTCGGCGGTGGCGCGACGCTGGTGCTGCACGGCGAGGTCGACGCCGCGCTCGGGCGTTTCTGGAACGACACGCGCGAGCGGCACCGCTTCCTGCAGCACGATCCGGAGCGCCCGATCCTGCCGCCGGAGGAGATCTTCCTGCGCACGGAGGAGTTCTTCGCGCTGACGCAGCCGCACGCCACGCTGGCGCTGCGCGGCGCCGAGCCGCTCGAATGGGCGCGCCCGCTGCCGGGCCTGGCCGTGGACCGCAACGCCACCGAGCCGCTGGCTCGCCTGGAGCAGCACCTCGCCACGACGCCCGCGCGCGTGCTGATCGCCGCCGAGAGCGAAGGCCGGCGCGAAAGCCTGCTCGACCTGCTGCGCGACCACAAGCTCGCGGTGCCGAGCGTGGGCTCGCTGGCCGAGTTCGAGGCCGGCGCCGAGAAGGTCGCCATCGTCGCCGCGCCGCTGGCCGCCGGCTTCCATTGGCAGCGCGAAGGCAACCTTGCGGCCCTCCAGTTCGTCACCGAGACCGAACTCTTCGCCAGCGGCCCGTCGGCGCGACGGCGGCGCAAGCAGGAGCAGACCAGCGACGTCGACGCGCTGATCAAGGATCTGTCGGAGCTCAAGGTCGGCGACCCGGTGGTGCACGTGAACCACGGCATCGGGCGCTACCGTGGGCTGCTGAACATCGACCTGGCGAACGGACAGGATGGGGGCCCGAGCGAATTCCTGCACCTCGAGTACGCCGACCAGGCCACGCTGTACGTGCCGGTGTCGCAGCTGCACCTGATCGGCCGCTACACCGGCGTGTCGGCCGACGAGGCGCCGCTGCACAAGCTCGGCTCGGGGCAGTGGGAGAAGGCCAAGCGCCGCGCGGCCGAGCAGGTGCGCGACACCGCGGCCGAACTGCTGGCGCTGTACGCGCGCCGCGCCGCGCGCGAAGGCCACGCGCACCGCTACTCGGCGCACGACTACGAGGCCTTCGCCGCCAGCTTCGGCTTCGAGGAGACGGCCGACCAGCGTGCCGCCATCCATGCGGTGATCCAGGACCTGGTGAGCCCGAAGCCGATGGACCGGCTGGTCTGCGGCGACGTCGGGTTCGGCAAGACCGAAGTGGCGCTGCGCGCGGCCTTCGTCGCGGTGATGGGCGGCAAGCAGGTGGCGATCCTGGCGCCCACCACGCTGCTGGCCGAGCAGCACTACCAGACCCTCGTCGACCGCTTCGGCCCCTGGCCGGTGAAGGTGGCCGAGCTGTCGCGCTTTCGCACCGCCAAGGAGGTGAAGGGCGCGCTCGACGGGCTCGCCTCGGGCGCCATCGACATCGTCGTGGGCACGCACAAGCTGCTTTCGCCCGACGTGAAGTTCGCGCGCCTGGGCCTGCTCGTCATCGACGAGGAGCACCGCTTCGGCGTGCGCCACAAGGAGGCCATCAAGGCCCTGCGCAGCGAGGTCGACGTGCTCACGCTCACCGCCACGCCGATCCCGCGCACGCTGGGCATGGCGCTGGAGGGGCTGCGCGACCTGTCGGTGATCGCCACCGCCCCGCAACGGCGACTGGCCATCAAGACCTTCGTGCGCAACGAGAGCGCGGGCACCATTCGCGAGGCAGTGCTGCGCGAGCTCAAGCGTGGCGGGCAGGTCTACTTCCTGCACAACGAGGTCGAGACCATCGAGCATCGGCGCAACAAGCTCGCCGAACTGCTGCCCGAGGCGCGCATCGCGGTGGCGCACGGCCAGATGCCCGAGCGCGAACTGGAGCGCGTGATGCGGGACTTCGTGGCCCAGCGGCACAACCTGCTGCTGTGCTCGACGATCATCGAGACGGGCATCGACGTGCCCAGCGCCAACACCATCGTCATCAGCCGGGCCGACAAGTTCGGCCTTGCCCAGCTGCACCAGTTGCGCGGCCGCGTCGGGCGCAGCCACCACCAGGCCTACGCCTACCTGATGGTGCCCGACGTCGAGGGCCTGACCAAGCAGGCCGCACAGCGACTGGAGGCCATCCAGGCGATGGAGGAGCTGGGCAGCGGCTTCTACCTCGCGATGCACGACCTGGAGATCCGCGGTGCCGGCGAGGTGCTGGGCGAGCACCAGAGCGGCAACATGATGGAAGTCGGCTTCCAGCTCTACAACGACATGCTGGCCGAAGCCGTGCGTTCGCTGAGGGCCGGGCGCGAACCCGACCTGCTGTCGCCGCTCGGCGGCCTGTTCGGCGCCACCGAGATCAACCTGCACGCGCCGGCCCTGCTCCCCGATGCCTACTGCGGCGACGTGCACGCACGCCTGTCGCTCTACAAGCGCCTGGCCACCGCCGAGCGCAGCGAGCAGATCGATGCCCTGCTCGAAGAGGTCACCGATCGCTTCGGCAAGCTGCCGACCCAGGGGCAGACCCTGTTCGACACGCACCGCCTGCGCGTGCTGGCCAAGCCCTATGGCGTGCTCAAGGTGGACGCCGGCCCCAGGCTGACGGTGATCGCCTTCCGCCCCAATCCCCCGGTCGAGGCCCTGCGCATCATCGAGCTGGTGCAGAAGAACCGCCACATCAGGCTCGCCGGCAACGACAAGCTGCGCATCGAGCGCGACCTCCCTTCGGCCCAGGACCGCGCGCAGCAGGTCCGCGACGTGCTGCGCAGCCTGGGGACGCCCTCCCCCGCCATCCCATGACGACACCCGCCACCGTATTCGCGCCCGGCCTGTGCATCCGCGGCCTCGTGCCTCCCCTCCGGCTGGCCGGCTTCCGCCTGATTGCCTTCGACATGGACTCCACGCTCATCAGCATCGAATGCGTGGACGAGATCGCCGACGCCGCGGGGCGCAAGGCCGAGGTTGCCGCGATCACCGAAGCCGCGATGCGCGGGGAGATCGCCGACTACAAGGACAGCCTGCGCCGGCGCGTGGCATTGCTGGCGGGCGTACCGGTGTCCGCACTCGAGGCGGTGTACCGCGAACGCCTGCAGCTCAACCCCGGCGCCGAGCGCCTGGTGGCGGCCTGCCAGGCGGCGGGCCTGAGCACGCTGCTCGTTTCCGGCGGATTCACGTTCTTCACCGATCGCGTGCGCGATCGGCTGCGTCTGGACTACACGCGCAGCAACGAGCTCGAGATCGCCGACGGGCGGTTGACCGGCCGGATGGTCGATCAACCCTGGGGCGACATCTGCGACGGTGCCGAGAAGCGGCGCATGCTGCTGCAGACCTGCAGCGCGATCGGCTGCGCCCCGGCCGAGGCGATCGCGGTGGGCGACGGCGCGAACGACCTGCCCATGATGGCCGAGGCAGGGCTCTCCGTGGCGTACCACGCCAAGCCGCGCGTGCGCGAACAGGCGATGGTGGCGATCGACGACGGCGGCCTGGACCGCCTGCTCGAGATCGTGCGCTGAGCCGGGCACGCCCGCCGGCGGCTCATCCGGAAAGCTGCTGCCAGACCCGGTCCAGGCGCTTGGCGCTCACCGGCTGTGGCGTGCGGAGCTCCTGCGCGAACAGGCTCACCCGCAACTCCTCCAACAGCCAGCGGTACTCGTCCAGGCGCGCATCGGCCACCCCCTTGCGCTCGGCCAGGCGCCGCCAGTACCGCTGCTCGAGCGGACGCAGCTCGGCCAGGCGCTGGGCGTCGCGTGCAGGGTCGCTGCGCAGCTTCTCGAGGCGCAGCACGACGGCCTTCAGGTATCGCGGCAAGTGCTGCAGCGCCGTCCATGGCGTCGCCAGCAGGAACTGCGGCCCCACCAGGCGCTGCAACTGCTGCGCAACGTCCTCGGCCACCTCCTTGGGCGGCTTGCCGTCCCTGAGCTTGCGCTGCGCGGCGGCATGCTCGGTGAGGATCGCGAGCGCCAGCCGGGCCACCTCGTGGGCGATGAGGTTCAGTCGCGTGCGGCCCTCCTCGATGCGGGCCTGGAAAGCGGTCGCGTCGGTGGGCAGCGGCTCGGCGAGGAAGGCCCGGTCGAGCGCCCGCTCGACGAGCTGCCTCTTGAGCTCCTCCACCGTGCCCAGGCTCATGAACGCTGCGCCCATCTTCTGCACATCGGGCACGTTCTTGTCGAGGTATTTCAGCGGTTCCTTGATGGCCAGCGCCACGAGTCGACGCAGGCCGCAGCGGTGCTTCGCGGCTGCCACCTCGGGCTCGTCGAAGACCTCGATCTCGACATGCGTCGCCTTGTCGACCAGCGCCGGAAATCCGACCAGCAGCTGTGCCCCTTTGCGGATCTCCATCAGCTCGGGCAGCTCACCGAACGTCCAGGCCGTGTACCCCTGCGCTGACGCCTCGGCGGACGGCGCCCGGGGCTCCGCCTTGCGCGCTGCGGCGCGACCGGCCAGCGCCGGCGCTGCGGCATGTGCCGCTGGCGCGGCGGCCACCTTCAGGGCTGCCAGCGCCTGGAAGGCCGATCGGGCCTGCCCCCCCAGCTCGGCCTTGAGCGCGGCCAGGTTGCGGCCCATGCCAAGCTGCCGGCCGTTCTCGTCGACGACGCGGAAGTTCATGAACAGGTGCGGCGCCAGCTGGTCCAGCTTGAAGTCGTTGCGCTGCACGGCGAGCTGGGTGCGGTCGCGCACCGCCTTGAGCAGCGCGTCCACCAGCGAGCCTTGCGCGAAGCTCATCAGGGCGCAGAACTCGGCCACTGCGTCGGGCAGCGGCACCAGGCGCGCGCGCGGCTTCTGGGGCAGGCTCTTGCACAGCGCCATCACCTTGGCCGGCAGCATGCCGGGCACCAGCCATTCGCACCGTTCCTCGCTGACCTGGTTGAGCGCATAGATCGGCACGCTGACGGTGACCCCGTCCCGGGCATCGCCGGGTTCGTGCAGGTAGCTGGCCGCGCAGTCCACGCCTCCCAGACGGATCGTGCGCGGGAACGCGGCCGTGGTGATGCCGGCGGCCTCGTGACGCATCAGCTCCTCGCGCGTGAGCTGCAGGAGCTTCGGCTGCTTCTTCACCTCGTCGC
Organism: Burkholderiaceae bacterium; assembly: GCA_035716845.1. Classification (GTDB taxonomy): domain Bacteria; phylum Pseudomonadota; class Gammaproteobacteria; order Burkholderiales; family Burkholderiaceae_C; genus CADEEN01. Next base: position 10,044 of record DASTJE010000144.1, on the reverse strand, counting down.
GGTACCAGCGCTCCAGGCCAGCGCCCGAACACACGTCGCCGGGCAGCTGCTGGTCGTAGAAGGAGTGGATCAGTTCGTCGTCCACCAGCACGTCCTGGCGGCGCTGCTTGTGCTCCAGGTCCTGCACCTGGGAGATCAGCTTGCGGTTGTGCGCCAGGAAGGTCAGCTTCGTGTCCCACTCGCCCTCCACGAGCGCATGGCGGATGAAGATCTCGCGGGCTGCCTTCGGGTCGACCCGCCCGAAGTTGACGCGCCGGTTGCTGTAGACCACGATCCCGTACAGCGTGGCCCGTTCCAGCGCCACCACTTCCGCTGCCTTCTTCTCCCAGTGCGGCTCGAGCAGCTGGGTCTTCAGCAGGTGGCCGGCGATCTGGGGCAGCCAGTGCGGCTCGATCGCCGCGAGGCCGCGACCGAACAGGCGCGTGGTTTCCACCAGCTCGGCGCAGACGACCCAGCGGCCGGGCCGCCTGCTGAGGTTGGCGGCGGGGTGGCGCCAGAACTTGATGCCGCGCGCGCCGAGGTACCACTCGTCGTCGTCGCTCCTGCAGCCGACGTTGCCCAGCAGGCCGGACAACAACGACAGGTGCAACTGCTCGTAGGTGGCGGGCGTGCCGTTCAGGCGCCAGCCGTGCTCGGCCACCACGGTGTGCAGCTGGCTGTGGATGTCGCGCCACTCGCGCACGCGGCGCGGGCTGATGAACTGCTCGCGCAGGCGCTGCTCCTGCTGACGGTTGCTGAGCTTGTGCGCCGGGCTCGGACGGGCGTCCATGCCGGCCGCCGGCCGCGCAGTCCCCGACGGTGCAACGGCACCGCGCGAGGGCGGCGCCTGCAAGGCGTGCCGCACGTGCCCGCGTCCTTCCTCGATCCACTGCCACAGCCGCAGCGTGCCCAGGAATTCGCTCTTCTCATCGTCGAACAGCCGGTGCCTCTCGTCGGCAATCTGCTGCCTGTCGAGCGGACGATCGCGCACGTCCTGCACCGACAGTGCCGCCGCGATGACGAGCACCTCGGACAAGGCCTGCCGGTGGCGGGCTTCCAGGATCATGCGGCCCACGCGCGGGTCCAGGGGCAGCCGGGCCAGTTCCTGGCCGATGGGGGTGAGTTCGTTCGCCTCGTCCACTGCGTTGAGTTCGGCCAGCAGGGCGTAGCCGTCCGCGATCGCCTTGCGCGGCGGCGGCTCGAGAAATGGGAAGTCCTCCACCGGTCCGAGCCGCAGGCTCTTCATGCGAAGGATCACGCCGGCCAGCGACGAGCGCAGGATTTCCGGATCGGTGAAAGGCGCACGGCCTGCGAAGTCCTTCTCGTCGTAGAGCCGGATGCACACGCCGTTGGCGACGCGTCCGCAGCGCCCGGCGCGCTGCTGGGCCGCGGCCTGGCTGATCGGCTCGACCTGCAGCTGCTCGACCTTGCTGCGATAGCTGTAGCGCTTGACGCGGGCCAGGCCCGAATCGATCACGTAGCGGATGCCCGGCACCGTGAGCGACGTCTCCGCCACATTGGTGGCCAGCACGATGCGCCGCCCTTGCCCGGGATTGAAGACCCGCTCCTGCTCGGCTTGCGACAGGCGCGCGAACAGCGGCAGGACGTCGGGCGGCGGTCCGCCGCGGCGCCCCGCCACGCCGTGCTGCGCGAGGTGCTTGTGCAGGCGATCGGCGGCCTCGCGGATCTCGCGCTCGCCGGGCAGGAAGACGAGGATGTCGCCGCTGCCCTCGCGCCAGAGCTCATCCACGGCATCGACGATGGCGTCGTTCAGGTCGAACTCGCGGCTCTCCTCGAAGGGCCGCCAGCGCTGCTCCACCGGGAACATCCGGCCCGACACCTGGATCACCGGTGCGGGCCCGCGCGCGCTGGCGAAGTGCCGCGCGAATCGTTCGGCGTCGATCGTGGCCGATGTGACGATGACCTTGAGGTCCGGCCGTCGCGGCAGCAGCTGTCGCAGGTACCCGAGCAGGAAGTCGATGTTGAGGCTGCGCTCGTGGGCCTCGTCGATGATCAGCGTGTCGTAGGCGCGCAGCTCGGGATCGGCCTGCGTTTCGGCCAGCAGGATCCCATCGGTCATCAGCTTGACGCTCGCACCATGCTGCAGGCGGTCCTGGAACCGCACCTTGTAGCCCACCACCTCGCCGAGGGGTGTGTTCAATTCCTCCGCGATGCGCTTGGCCACGCTCGAGGCGGCGATGCGGCGCGGTTGCGTGTGTCCGATCAGGCCGCCGCCGTGCACCCTGCCGCGCCCGAGGGACAGGGCGATCTTCGGAAGTTGGGTGGTCTTGCCCGAACCGGTCTCTCCGCACACCACGATCACCGGATGCGCGGCGAAGGCGCGCACGATTTCCTCGCGCCGTGCCGAGACCGGCAGCGATTCGGGAAACGTGATGGGCAGCGAGGAGGCAACGGCCACGGCGGGCGCGGATTATCCGCGCGCCGCCGCAATCACCCGCCGGCGTAGGCGATGGCGTGAATCACCGCGCCCTGCGGATCCACCATCACCACGAAGCGCCCCACGTTCGGAATGTCAGCGGGGCCGTGCACCACCCTGCCACCGAGTTCAACGCAGCGCCGAGCCGTCGCGTCCGCATCGGCCACCGTGACGTAGCTTCCCCAGGTGATGGGCAGCGCATCACTGCCCGGCGGCTGGCCCATGAGGCCGCCCACCGCAGTGCCGCCTGCCTTGATGACGCGATACGGCATGCCCACGTCCATGCTCTCGAACGTCCAGCCGAAGAGCGCGCCGTAGAAGGCCGCCGCGGCCTCCGGATCGCTCGTCGTCAGTTCGTTCCAGCTGAACGCTCCCGGGGTCCGGTAGACATCGTCGTAGCTTTTCATCCACATGCTCCTTCGGCTTCGGGGCGTTCATCGTTCGCTCCAGCGGTCCCGCGCGTCAATCCCCAGATGTCCCTGCGGCACAATCCGCGGCAATGAACATGCCCGCCGCCGTCGTCTTCCCGCACACCTTCGTGCCGTGGTTCCGCTCGGTCGCGCCCTACATCCACGCCTACCGTGGAAAGACCTTCGTCGTGGCGATTTCTGGCGAAGGCATCGCCGCAGGCAAGCTCAGCGCGTTCGCGCAGGACCTCGCGATCCTGCAGGCGATGGGCATCAAGCTGGTGCTGGTGCATGGCTTCCGCCCCCAGGTGAGCGACCAGCTTCGCGCCAAGGGACACCCGGAGCGCTTCAGCCACGGTCTTCGGATCACCGACGCGGTCGCGCTCGATTCGGCCCAGGAGGCGGCGGGGCAACTGCGCTTCGAGATCGAGGCCGCGTTCTCGCAGGGCCTGCCGAACACGCCGATGGCCAATGCGACGGTGCGCGTGGTCTCGGGCAACTTCCTCACGGCCCGGCCCGTGGGCATCATCGACGGCATCGACTTCATGCACAGCGGCGTCGTGCGCAAGGTCGACGCCATGGCCATCCGCCGCGCCATCGACACGGGAGCCGTCGTGCTGCTGTCGCCGTTCGGGTTCTCGCCCACGGGGGAGGCCTTCAACCTGGCGATGGAAGACGTGGCCACGTCCACGGCGATCGCGTTGCAGGCCGACAAACTCCTCTTCCTGACGGAAGTGGCCGGCGTGCGCGAAAACCAGAACGATCCGGACAGCCCCATCGACACCGAATTGGCGCTGGCCGATGCAGAGCGACTGCTGGCCGCATTGCCGCAGCCCACGCAGCCGACCGACGTGGCCTTCTACCTGCGCCATTGCGTCAAGGCCTGCCGGGAAGGTGTCGAGCGGTCCCACATCCTGCCGTTCGCGGTGGATGGCGCCCTGCTGCAGGAGGTGTACACCCACGACGGCATCGGCACCATGGTGGTCGACGAGAAGCTGGAGAGCCTTCGCGAGGCCACGAGCGACGACGTCGGCGGCATCCTGCAGCTGATCGAACCGTTCGAACGTGACGGCACCCTGGTGCGCCGCGAGCGTACCGAGATCGAGCGCGACATCGCGAACTACACGGTGATCGAGCACGACGGGGTGATCTTCGGTTGCGCCGCGCTCTACCCCTACCCCGAGAACGGTACGGCCGAGATGGCGGCCTTGACGGTGAGCCCGGCGGTCCAGGGCGAGGGTGACGGCGAACGGATCCTCAAGCGCGTCGAGCAGCGCGCACGGGCGATGGGCCTGTCCAGCATCTTCGTGCTGACGACGCGCACGATGCATTGGTTCCTCAAGCGTGGGTTCCAGCCGGCCGATCCTGACTGGCTTCCCGAGGCGCGCAAGCGCAAGTACAACTGGGACCGGCGCTCGCAGGTGCTGGTCAAGACATTGAAGTGATCACCGGAGCAAACCCATGACCCGCATGGTTCAGTGCGTCTACTTGAAGAAGGAAGCCGAGGGCCTTTCCTACCCGCCGTACCCGGGCGAACTCGGCAAGAGGATCTACGAGGGCGTGAGCAAGGAGGCCTTCGAGGTCTGGAAGCGTCATCAGACGATGCTCGTGAACGAGAACCGGCTCAATTTGGCCGACGCGCGTGCTCGTCAGTACCTTGCCCGCCAGATGGAGCAGTTCTTCTTCGGCGAAGGCGCGGACAAGCCGGCGGGGTACGTGCCGCCGGCGCCGTGACCTGGCGCGATGTTGCGGCAGGTCAAGTCAAACGCGAATCATTCGCATTTACTGTGGTACGATGGCCCGGCACTTGAAACGGAGCTCATCGACCATGAAACGCCTGACCGTGGCACTCGCCATTGCCGCTGCATTGCCGCTCGCCGCCCACGCCCAATCCACGTTGAATCTGTATTCGGCCCGCCATTATCAGACCGACGAGGCCCTCTACGAGAACTTCACCAAACTCACCGGCATCCGCATCAACCGCATTGATTCCGACGATGCCGGAATCCTCGCCCGCCTGAAAACCGAGGGCGCGGCAAGCCCTGCAGACGTAATTCTCCTCGTGGACGCTGCGCGGCTCTGGAAAGCCGAAATCGACGGCCTGTTCCAGCCCGTCAAGAGCAACCTCCTCGAATCTCGAATTCCTGCGGCGCTGCGCGGCAAGGACAGCGGTCAGGGCCCCCAGTGGTTCGGTTTCTCGACCCGGGCCCGCGTCGTGGTCTACGCCAAGGGCGCCGTCCAGCCTGCCGACGTCGACACCTACGAGGAACTCGCCGACGCCAAGAACAAGGGCAGGCTGTGCACCCGCTCGGGCTCCCATCCCTACAACCTGTCGCTCTTCGGCTCGATGATGGAGCACCTGGGGCCGGTGGCCACGGAGCGTTGGCTGGCCGGCATGGCGTCCAACATGGCGCGACCGCCCAAGGGTGGCGATACGGACCAGATCAAGGCCGTCGCCTCCGGTGAGTGCGGCATTGCGATCACGAATACCTACTACCTGGCGCGCCTGATGCGCTCGGACAAACCCGAGGACAAGGCCGTCATCGAGAAGGTGGGGGTCGTGTTTCCGAACCAGGCCAGCTTCGGCACCCACGTGAACATCGCCGGCGGCGGTATCGCCCGCCATGCCAGGAATCGGGACGCCGCGGTCAAGTTCCTCGAGTACCTGGCGTCGGACCAAGCCCAGATCTACTTGGCCGACGGCAACAACGAATGGCCGGCAGTCCCCACCGTGAAGGTGAACAATCCGGCGCTTCAGGCCCTCGGCACTTTCAAGCGGGAAACCATTCCGACGGCAGTCGTCGGCATGAATCAGATAAGGGTCCAGCAGATTCTGGACCGCGTCGGATACAAGTAATTCAAACTCCCGCGTCCGCCGCGCCTGTCGAATGGGTATATTTCCAGTATTGGAAACTCAAGACCCTACAGCCATGGCCCAATTGACGGAATTGCTGGCCCAAAAGGCCGCTCTGGAGAAGCAGATCGAAGAGGCGCAGCGCGCCCAGCGTGCCAATGCAATCGCCCAGATCCAGACGCTGATGGCCGAGCACGGCCTGACGCTGGCCGACATCGGCGCGCGCCCCAGGAAGGCACGCGCCGCCGCCGCGTCGCGCTCCACGGGCAAGGTGGCAGCAAAGTACCGCAACGCGGCCACGGGTGAAACCTGGAGCGGGCGCGGCCTGCAACCCCGCTGGCTCAAGGCCGCACTCGCCTCCGGCAGGAAGCTCGCCGACTTCGCCGTCTGACGCCGGTCCGCCTGCGGCGGCTGGGCGCCAGCCCGGTTCGCTAGACTGCGGCGGTGATCCCCCCCGGATTCATCGCCGAACTCCTCGCGCGCGTCGACATCGTCGACGTCGTCGGACGTCACGTACAGCTCAAGAAGGGTGGCGCCAACCTGATGGGGCTGTGCCCCTTCCACGGTGAGAAGTCGCCGAGCTTCTCGGTCAGCCCGAGCAAGCAGTTCTACTACTGCTTCGGCTGCGGAGCGTCGGGTGACGCGATACGTTTCCTGACCGAGCACACGGGCGCCAGCTTTCGTGACGCCGTCACCGAGCTGGCCCAGCAGGTCGGCCTGCAAGTCCCCGACGATGCGCGCGACGAGGACGAGCGGCGTGCCGCGGTCCTTCAGCGCCAGCAGCAAGCCACCCTCGTCGACGTGCTCGAGAAGGCTGCTGCGCACTACCGTCAGCAGCTCAAGGCCAGCGCGCGCGCGATCGACTACCTCAAGCGCCGCGGCCTCACCGGCGAGATCGCCGCGCGCTTCGGCCTGGGCTACGCACCGGCCGGCTGGCATGGGCTGGCCAGCGCCTTTGCCCAGTACGACGACCCGCAACTCGTCCTCGCCGGCCTGCTGATCGAGCAGCCCGAAGGCGACGACGGCGCCACGCGTCGCTACGACCGCTTCCGCGATCGCGTCATGTTCCCCATTCGCAACGTTCAGGGCGAGACCATCGGCTTTGGCGGCCGGGTGCTCGACCAGGGCGAGCCCAAGTACCTCAACTCCCCCGAGACGCCCGTGTTCGTCAAGGGACGCGAGCTGTACGGGCTGCACGAGTCGCGCGCCGGCATCCGCGCCCGCGGCCATGCGCTCGTCGTCGAGGGCTACATGGACGTGGTGGCATTGGCGCAGTCCGGATTTGACAACGCCGTGGCCACCCTGGGCACCGCCTGCACCGAAGAGCATGTGCGCAAGCTCTTCCGGTTCACCGACAGCGTCGTCTTCAGCTTCGACGGCGACGCCGCCGGGCGCCGGGCGGCCACGCGCGCCCTCGAAGCGGCGCTGCCGCACGCGACCGACCTGCGCACGATCCGCTTTCTCTTCCTGCCGCCGGAGCACGATCCGGACTCGTACGTGCGCGAGCTGGGCGCGCCGGCGTTCGAGCGCGCACTGGCCCAGGCCGTGCCGCTGTCGCGCCAGATCGTCGACGTGGCGCGAGACGCTTGCGACCTGGGCATGCCTGAGGGGCGCGCCCGCTTCCTCACCCAGGCCCGGCCGCTGTGGAACGCCCTGCCTGCCGGCGCGCTCAAGCAGCAGATGCTCGTCGAAATCAACAAGGCGGCAGGACTGCCCGACGGCGAACTGGCCACCGCCTGGGGTGCCGCACAGGCCTCGGCGCGCTCTCCGGCACGGCCTCCCATGTCGGGAGCGCGACACGCCGGCAGCTTTGCCGCCACGCGACGTGCGCCAACCCGGCCGCACGATCTCATCGTCCGGATGCTGCTGACCCAGCCGACCTGGTGGGATCGCCTCACTGCCGAGGATCACGAACTCCTGCATGGCCTTCCGGCGCCGCACGGCAGCCTGGTCGCCTGGCTCGAACGCGACATCGTCGAGCACGGTCCGCGCCCATGGGCGGCGGTACGTGCGAGTCTGCTGGCCGAAGCCGACTTGAGCCAGTCCGTGGCGCCGCTGCGGCTCGACGAGGGCGACGACCAGGCGGCGAGCGAGGACGACCTGCGCGTGCTGCTCGACCGCCTGCACCTGGGCGCGATCGACGCCCGCCTGACGGCCCTGGCCGAGGCTGCGGGCCGCGAGCCCGAGGCCTTGCGCGCCATGCCCTCGCTGTACGCCCAGCGCGAAGCGCTGCAGCGGCGCATCCGTCTGTTGGAAACGTCGTCCTCGACGCTTTGACGCGCATGCGGCGGTCGGCGATAATATTTCGTTTGTTGCATCGGCAAGAGTGACAGCAGCACCTCCGGGCCCCGGCCACCCGCGACACGGGTTCAGACATCGAGGCCACCCTTCCCCGCAAGGGCTGCACACGCGAATCGGTCACGCCAGCTTGCCTCTTTCTCGCTTCGCCCGCAGGGCCGAACCGTGTGTTGTCGTGCGCTTCATGCGCTCGCGCGCCGCCGGCCGGATGACTGCGTGCGGCGCCACCGATCGCCACACCTCGCTCGCCCAAGGATCCGCATGACCGCCAAGAAACCCGCGCCCGCCAAGGCGGCGGCCAAGACTGCCGCCAAGTCCGCACCGACCAAGTCCGCCGCGAAGGCGTCGGGCAAAGCCTCTGCCGAGGAAAAGCCCGTCAAGAAGCCCGCGGACAAGTCCGTGGCGGCCAAGGGCAAGGCGGCCGAGAAGTCCCCCGCCGCAGTCAAGCCCGCGGCAAAGGCGGCGGCGGCGCCGGCAGACGCCAAGGGCAAGCGCGGGCCCAAGGGCAAGGCAGCGGCGGCGCCCAAGAAGGAAGAGGTGCTCGAAGAGGACTTCGTGGACCTGGAGGCCGATGCGGACGTCGAGGCCGAAGCGGACGCAGAGGTGGTCGATGAGTCCGAGGGCAAGGCCAAGGCGAAGCCGCTGCGGATGAAGGTGTCGCGCGCCAAGGAGCGCGCCCTGATGCGCGAGTTCGGCCTCGACGAGACGCAGTTGACCGAGGAAGAGGTTGCCAAGCGCCGTCAGGAACTGAAGACGCTCATCAAGATGGGCAAGACGCGCGGCTTCCTGACGCACCAGGAGATCAGCGACCACCTGCCCGAGAAGCTCGCGGACAACGAGATCCTCGAAGCCATCGTCTCGATGCTCAACGACATGGGCATCGCGGTGTACGAGCAGGCGCCCGATGCGGCCACGCTGCTGATCAGCGGCAGCAACACCGCCACGGCCACCGACGAGGAGGCCGAGGAGGCGGCCGAGGCCGCGTTGTCCACGGTGGACAGCGAGTTCGGCCGCACCACCGATCCCGTGCGCATGTACATGCGCGAGATGGGCACGGTCGAACTGCTCACCCGCGAGGGTGAGATCGAGATCGCCAAGCGCATCGAGGGCGGACTGCAGGCGATGATGCTGGCCATTTCCGCCAGCCCGACGACGATCGCGGAGATCCTGGCGATGGCCGCCAAGATCCGGGCCGGCGAGATGCAGATCTCCGACGCAGTCGACGGTTTCGTCTCCGACGACGAGGCGGACGACTATGTCGCCGAGGAGGACTTCGACGAGTTCGACGACGCCGAGGAGGACGACGAAGGCGCGTCGAGCAAGGCCCTGACCAAGCGTCTGGAGGAGCTGAAGGCGGCGGCGCTGGTCAAGTTCGATGCCCTGGCGGCGCACTTCGACAAGATGCGCAAGGCCTACGAGAAGGACGGATACCGGTCGCCCGCCTACAACAAGGCCCAGCATGCGGTGAGCGACGAGATCATGTCGATCCGCTTCACCGTCAAGACGATCGAGCGCCTGTGCGACATCCTGCGCTCGCAGGTCGACGACGTGCGCCGCTACGAGCGCGAACTGCGCAAGATCGTGGTCGACAAGTGCGGCATGCCGCAGGAGCACTTCCTCAAGACCTTCCCGCCCAACGTGCTGAACCTGCGCTGGGCCGAGAAGGAGATCGCCCTCGGCAAGCCCTACGGCGTCGTGCTCGCGCGCAACCTGCCGCCGGTCCAGGAACTGCAGCAGAAGCTGATCGACCTGCAGGCGCGCGCCGTGGTGCCCCTGGAGGACCTGAAGGCGATCAACAAGAAGATGAACGAGGGCGAGAAGGCCTCGCGCGACGCCAAGAAGGAGATGATCGAGGCCAACCTGCGGCTCGTGATCTCGATCGCCAAGAAGTACACCAACCGCGGCCTGCAGTTCCTCGACCTGATCCAGGAAGGCAATATCGGCCTGATGAAGGCGGTGGACAAGTTCGAGTACCGCCGCGGCTACAAGTTCTCGACCTACGCCACGTGGTGGATCCGCCAGGCGATCACGCGCTCGATCGCCGACCAGGCGCGCACGATCCGCATCCC
>DASTJE010000143.1:0-12009 GCA_035716845.1 Burkholderiaceae bacterium | reverse complement strand
GAGTCGGGCGGCGACAACCTCGCGGCCACCTTCAGCCCCGAGCTGTCGGACCTGACGATCTACGTGATCGACGTGGCCGGCGGCGAGAAGATCCCGCGCAAGGGCGGCCCCGGCATCACCAAGAGCGACCTGCTGGTCATCAACAAGACCGACCTGGCGCCGCACGTGGGCGCCGACCTCGCGGTGATGGAGGCCGACACGCAGCGCATGCGCCCGGCGCACGCGACGAGCCGCCCGTACGTGATGACCAACCTGCACACCGGCGCCGGGCTCGACACGGTGGTGCGCTTCATCGAGCAGCGCGGCCTGCTGCACGCCGGCCGCTGACGCGCCGCGGCGCCGGCGGGAGGGCCGGCGCCGGGGGGCCGGCGTTATCCTCCGGCCCATGTACGCGCAGTACTTCGGCCTCAAGCACGAGCCGTTCTCGATCGCGCCCGACCCGCGCTACCTCTTCATGAGCGAGCGCCACCGCGAGGCGCTGGCCCACCTGCTCTATGGCGTCAAGGGCGGCGGCGGCGGCTTCGTGCTGCTGACCGGCGAGATCGGCGCGGGCAAGACCACGGTGTGCCGCTGCCTGCTCGAGCAGGTGCCCAAGCGCTGCAACGTGGCCTACATCTTCAATCCGCGCCTCACGGCGCTGGAACTGCTGAAGACGGTGTGCGACGAGTTCCGCGTCCCGGTTCACCACGAGGGCCCGGGCGTGCCCACGGTCAAGGACCATCTCGACCCGCTCAACCGCTACCTGCTCGACACCCACGCGGTGGGCCAGAACAACGTGCTCATCGTCGACGAGGCACAGAACCTGCCGGCCGGCGCGCTCGAGCAGCTGCGCCTGCTGACCAACCTCGAGACCAACGAGCGCAAGCTGCTGCAGGTGGTGCTGATCGGGCAGCCCGAGCTGCGCGAGATGCTGCAGCGGCCCGAGCTGGAGCAGGTGGCGCAGCGCGTGATCGCGCGCTACCACCTCGGCACGCTGACCGAGGACGAGACCGAGAAGTACCTGCGCCACCGCCTCGCGGTGGCCGGCCTGACGACGGCGCTGCCGTTCACCAAGGGCGCGATGCGGCGCATCCATGCGCGCGCGCGCGGCGTGCCGCGGCGCATCAACCTGCTGGCCGATCGCGCGCTGCTGGGCACCTATGCGGAGGGCGCGCCGCGCGTCGACGAGCGCATCGTCGACAAGGCCGCGCTCGAGGTGTTCGGACCCGACGAGCGGGCCGAGCGCCTGCGCCGCGCAAGGCCGTGGCTGGTGGGCGCCACGGCCGGGGCCGTGCTGGCCGCGGGGGCCGCCGTCGCGCTGTGGCCGCGCGATGCCGCGGCGCCTGCCGCGCCCTTGCCGCTGGCGGCAGCCTCGGCCCCGAAGGGCGCTTCCGCCCCTGCGCAGCCCGGCGCGGCCAGTGCGGTGGCGGCGGCCCCCGTAGCGTCGTCGGCACCCGCCGAAGCGCTCACCGCGGCGGCCGCGGCATCGGCGCCGGCATTGGCCCCGGCGGCGCTGCTTGCCGCGGCCGAGGCCGCAGCCCGCGCGGCCGGGGGCTGGCGCGAGGCCGACGCCTGGCGCGAACTCGCCCCACTGTGGGGCCTGGTGCTGCCGCCCGGACGCGGCGACCCGTGCGTCGCGGTGCAGCGTGCCCAATGGCAGTGCGTGCGCAATCCCGCGGCCGGCATGCCCCTGGTGCGGCAACTCGACCGGCCGGGCCTGGTGACGCTGCGCGACAGCGCAGGCCGGCCCCTGCCCGCCGTGCTGACCGCGCTGGGGCCGCAGGGGGCCACGCTGCGCGTGGGCAGGGAGACGCTGCAGGTCGGTCTGGTGGCGCTGGCCACGCTGTGGCAGGGCGACTTCGCCACCTACTGGCGCGCCCCCGAGGGCTATGACGGCGTGATCGACGAGGGTGCCAGCGGTGCTGCGGTGGACCTGCTGGCAGGCCAGCTCGCGCAGTGGCGCGGCGAGCCGGCGCCGCCCGCGGGACAACGCTTCGACGCGGCGCTGCGCAGGCGCGTGCAGGCCTTCCAGCTGGCGCAGGGGCTGGCCGTCGATGGCCGGGCCGGCCCCACCACCTTCATGCAGCTCGCACGCGCCAGCGGTGGCGCGCGCGAGCCGAGGCTGCAGCCGTGAGCTACATCCTCGACGCCCTCAAGAAGGCCGACGCCGAGCGCGAACGCGCCGGCGTGCCCGGCCTGCATGCCCTGGCCGGCGGCAATGGCGCCCCCGACGAGGCCCAGCGCGCAGCGCGGCGCTGGCGCGCGGTTACGCTGGCCGTGCTCCTGCTCGGCAGTGCCGCTGCGCTGGGCTGGTGGTGGCATGGCGCGGGCGAGGTGTCGCCGCAGGCCGGGCCCGCCGCGGCGCCGATGCCGGCCCCCGGCGCCGCAGCGATGCCAGCCACCGCCGTCGCGCCGCTGCCGCCGTCGACGCTGCCCTCACCGGTGGTCGTGCCGCCTGCGCCCCCGGTCACCGCGTCTCCCGCGGCCGGCCCCGTGGCGCCGGCCGCGCCCGGCCAGGACACCGCGGCTGCCGCGGCCGTGCCGCGCGTGATCGTGCCGCCGCCGGGCGCAGCGACGCAGGCCGCGTCGGCCGCAGCGGGCACCGCGCTGCCGGTGTACCCCGACCTGCCCGCGGACCTGAAGCGGCAATTGCCGCCGCTGGCCGTCAACGGCGCGGTCTACGGGCCGGCGGCCTCGAGCCGCATGGTCTTCATCAATGGCCAGGTGGTGCGCGAGGGCGACAGCCTCGCCGAGGGGCTGGTGGTCGAGCGCATCGGCCCCAAGGCCAGCGTGCTCGCCTGGCGCGGCACGCGCTTCGAGCTCAGGCACTGAGCGCGGCGAGCGCGTCCCGGTAGAGCGCCAGATAGCGCGCCGCGGCGACGTCCCAGCCGAAGCGCTGCTGCATGCCGCGGCGCTGCACGGCGCGCCAGTCCTGCCGGCGCGTCCACAGGGTGAACGCCCGCTGCAGCGCGCGCCGCAGGTCCGCGGGCTCGAAGCGCTCGAACACGAAGCCGGTGGCCCGCTCGGCGGCGAGGTCTTCCAGCGTGCAGTCGACCACCGTGTCGGCCAGGCCCCCGGTGCGGCGCACCAGCGGCAGGCTGCCATAGCGCAGCGCGTACATCTGCGTCAGGCCGCAGGGCTCGAAGCGCGACGGCACGAGCGTGACGTCGCTGCCGGCGAAGATGCGGTGCGCGAGCGCCTCGTCGTGGCCCTGGCGCAGCGCCACCGCCTGCGGATGGCGGCGTGCAGCCTCGCGCAGCATCGCCTCCAGGGCGGCATCGCCGCTGCCCAGCACGACGAGCTGGCCGCCTTGCGCCACCAGTTCGTCGATCAACCCCGGCAGCAGCTGCAGGCCCTTCTGCTCGGTGAGGCGGCTCACCGCGGCGAACAGCAAGGCCTCGGGGCGTTCCGCGAAGCTGCACTCGCGCTGCAGCGCCGCCTTGCAGGAGGCCTTGCCGGCCGGGCGCCCGGCGCTGTAGGGCGCCGCGATCGCGCGGTCGCTCGCCGGGTTCCACACCGCGTCGTCGACGCCGTTGAGGATGCCGCTGAGCCGCGCCGCGCGCTCGCGCAGCAGGCCGTCGAGCCCCGCCCCGAGTTCGTGCCCCTGGATCTCGCGCGCGTAGCTCGGGCTCACGGTGGTGATGCGGTCCGCATAGTGCAGGCCGGCCTTCATGAACGAGAGCTGGCCGTGGAACTCCAGGCCCTGCAGCGACCAGGCTTCGATCGGCAGGCCGAGCTCGACGAACAGGCGCTGCTCGAACAGGCCCTGGAAGGCCAGGTTGTGGATCGTGAACACGGTGGCCGCCCGGTGGCGGCGCGCGCCGCGCCCGAACGCGGCATAGGCGCAGGCCAGGCCGGCGTGCCAGTCGTGCCCGTGCACGACGTGCGGCGACCAGGCCGCGTCGAGCCCCTCGGCCAGGCGCGCGGCGGCCAGGCCGAGCAGCGCGAAGCGGCGGTGGTTGTCGGCGAAGGCGTGGCCCGTGCCATCGCCATAGGGCGTGCCGGCGCGCGCGTACAGGCCCTCGTGCCGCAACAGCAGGGCGCGCACGCCCGCGAGCGAGGGCGCGTCGAGCCGGCCCTCGACCACCTCGGCGGCGGCGCCCCCCCAGGGCGCCTGCACGCGGCCCACCGTGCGCGCCTCGCGCAGCGCCTGCACGAGCGGCGGCAGGCCGGGCAGCAGCACCCGCACGTCGGCGCCCGCCGTGGCCTGCGCCGCCGGGAGCGCGCCCAGCACGTCGGCCAGGCCGCCGGTCTTGACGAAGGGATGGATCTCGGCCGCGACGTGCAGCACGCGCGGCGGCGCGGCCTGCCTCACAGGCGGGCCAGCATCTCGCGCGTGATCAGCACCACGCCGCCCGCGGTGCGCTCGAAGCGCTGCGCATCCAGCGCCGGGTCCTCGCCGACGACCAGCCCCTCGGGCAGCTTGCAGCCGCGGTCGAGCACCACGTTGCGCAGCCGGCAGTGGCGCGCGACGCGCACGCCGGGCAGGATCACCGCCGAGTCGACGTGGCAGGAGGATTCCACGCGCACGTTGGAGAACAGCACCGAGTTGAGGACGTGCGAGCCGTTGACGATGCAGCCACCCGAGACCAGCGTGTTGACGACCACCCCGTGCTGGCCTTCGGCGTCCGGAATGAACTTGGCCGGCGGCAACTGGCGCTGGTAGGTCCAGATCGGCCACTCGCTGTCGTAGATGTCGAGCTCCGGGTCGATCGACGCGAGGTCGAGGTTGGCCTCCCAGAACGCATCGATCGTGCCCACGTCGCGCCAGTACGGTGGCGAGCCGTTGGGATTGCGGATGCAACTCATCGAGAACGGATGCGCCAGCGCCACGCCCTCGCGCACGGTGCGCGGGATCACGTCCTTGCCGAAGTCGTGACTGGAGGACGGGTCGGCGAGATCCTCCTCGAGCAGCCTGTAGAGGTAGGCGGCGTCGAACACGTAGATGCCCATGCTGGCCAGCGACATGTCGTCGCGGCCCGGCATGGCCGGCGGGTCGACCGGCTTCTCGACGAAGTCGGTGATGCGGCGCGTGCCGTCGATGGCCATCACGCCGAAGGCCGAGGCGTCGCGGCGCGGCACCTCGATGCAGCCCACGGTGCAGCGCGCGCCGCTGTCGACATGGTCCTTGAGCATCAGCGAGTAGTCCATCTTGTAGACGTGATCGCCAGCGAGGATGACGATGTACTCGGGATGCGAGCTCTGGATGATGTCCAGGTTCTGGAAGATCGCGTCGGCCGTGCCGCGGTACCAGTGTTCCTCGTCGAGGCGCTGCTGCGCAGGCAGCAGGTCGACCACCTCGTTCAGCTCGGCACGCAGGAAGCTCCAGCCGCGCTGCAGGTGGCGCAGCAGCGAGTGGCTCTTGTACTGCGTGACGACGCCGATGCGGCGCATGCCCGAGTTGACGCAGTTCGACAGCGCGAAGTCGACGATGCGGAACTTGCCGCCGAAGTAGACCGCGGGCTTGGCGCGACGGTCGGTGAGCTGCTTCAGCCGCGAGCCGCGACCGCCGGCCAGCACCAGGGCCACCGTGCGGCGCACCAGCTGGTGGGGCTGGGCAGGGTTGTGCTGCAAAGTCGATGGCGTCATCGTCGTGCTCCGCGAAGCGCCGGCCCCGTGTGGCCGGCCCGGCAGCCATTCTGCGGCACGCGGGCGCGCGCCGCTGCGCGCCGGTTCAGCCGCGCGACGCCATCGCCTCGCCCAGGCGGATCGCCGCAGCGGGCTTCCAGCCCGGATTGAAGGCCAGCGGACCGGGCGGCAGCAGCAGCACGACCGTCGAGCCGAGCAGGAAGCGCCCCATCTCGGCGCCCTTGCCGAGCGTGACCGCCTGCGCGCCCTCGTAGCGCCACTCGCGCACGGTGCCTGGCCGCGGCGGGTTCACCACCCCGTGCCAGACGGTGGCCATGCTGCCGACGATGGTGGCGCCCACCAGCACCATCACGAAGGGGCCGGCCTGCGCGCCGGTGCCCTCGAACACGCACACCACGCGCTCGTTGCGCGCGAACAGCCGCGGCACGCCGCGTGCCGTGGTCGGGTTGACCGAAAACAGCTCGCCCGGCACGTGGATCATGCGCACCAGCCGGCCCTCGCACGGCATGTGGACGCGGTGGTAGTCGCGCGGGCTCAGGTAGAGCGTGGCGAAGTGGCCGCCGAAGAACGGCCGCGCCAGCGCCGCGTCGCCCCCCACCAGCGCCTGCACGGTGTAGGTGTGGCCCTTGGCCTGCAGCAGCGCGTCGCCGTCGATGCGTCCGAACTGGCTGATCGCGCCGTCGACCGGGCACACCCAGTCGGCCGGCGCCAGCGGGCGCGCCCCGGGGGCCAGCGCGCGCGTGAAGAAGTCGTTGAAGGTGGCGTAGGCGGCCGGGTCGGGCTCGGCGGCCTCGGCCATGTCGACGCGGTAGCGCTCGATGAACCAGCGGATGAGCCGCGTGGTCATGGCACCGCCGCGCGCACCGGCGATGCGCCCGGCCAGCGCCGTCAGCGCCTGCTTGGGCAGCAGGTACTGCGGCAGCACCGCCATGCGGTCGGACACGAGCGGGCCCAAGGCATGCGTCGGTTCCGTCACGCCGCGCCCCCGGAAGGCATCGCGGGCCGGCTCGGAAACGGGCCGGCGCCCGGTCCGCGCGCGCTCATCGCAACGACGGCAGCTCGCGCAGGGCCTTCACCGCGCCGTAGCCGATGGCCGCACCGAAGCGCTTGGCCACGCGCTCGGCCAGGTTGTCGTGCGGCGTGTAGTCGATGATCTCCTCGGCCTTGATCACCTCGCGCGCCACGTGGTCGAGGTTGCCGACCTTGTCGACGAGGCCGAGCTTGATGGCCTCCTCGCCGTTCCAGAACAGGCCGGAGAAGGTCTCGGGCGCCACCTTGAGGCGGCTGCCGCGGCCCTGCTTGACCACGGCGATGAACTGCTGGTGGATCTGGTCGATCATCGCCTTGGCGAAGGCGTTGTGGCGCTCGTTCTGCGGCGAGAACGGGTCGAGCATGCCCTTGTTCTCGCCGGCGGTGAGCAGGCGGCGCTCGATGCCGAGCTTGTCCATCGTCCCGACGAAGCCGAAGCCGTCCATCAGCACGCCGATGCTGCCCACGAGGCTGGCCTTGTCGACGTAGATCTCGTCGGCCGCCACCGCGATGTAGTACGCGCCGGAGGCGCACATCTCCTCGACCACCGCGTAGACCTTCTTCTGGTGCAGGGCCTTCAGGCGACGGATCTCGTCGTTGACGATGCCCGCCTGCACCGGGCTGCCGCCGGGCGAGTTGATGCGCAGCACGATGGCCCGCGCGCCCTTGTCCTCGAACGCCGCCTTGAGGGCCGACACGAGCGCTTCGGCGCTGGCCTCGCTGTCGGCGGCGATCTCGCCGCGCACCTCCACCAGCGCGGTGTGCGGCCCGGCCGAGGCGGGCACGTGGTTGCGCGCCACGAAGACCGCCCACAGCACCGACAGCACCACGCCCAGCCACGCGAGGCGGAAGAAGATGCGCCAGCGGCGCTCGCTGCGGCGCTCGCGCAGCAGCGTCTGCGCCACCTGCTCGAGCGCCAACTCGTAGGACGGACGCGGCGCCGGCGCGGCCGCAGCGGCCGGTTCGTAGCCGCCGGGCACGGTGGCGGGATCGTCTTGGGGGTTCATGGGGAAGGCCTTCCGGGACCAGCGCTCGCCCGATCCTCGTCGTCGAGGTCGAACACCAGCGGCGCGATGTCGCGGGAAGGATACCAAGCGACCTCGCCGTCGGCCTCGCGCGCCTCGATGGGCAGCAGGCGGCCGCGCCCGCAGGGCCCGCCGAGGCAGCGCCCGCTCGCGGGCTCGTACTCGGCCCCGTGCACCGCGCAGACGACGACCTCGCGGCGCGCATCGAGGAACTCCCCCGGGTTCCAGTCGAGTTCGGTCGGCACGTGGGCGCAGCGGTTCACGTAGGCGACGACGGCCCCGTCGATGCGCAGCGCGAAGCCGCGCGCCGGCTGGCCCCACAGCAGCAGGTCGAACAGCACCGCGCGGCCACGCTCGACGAGCTCGTCGCTGCGGCAGAGGAACTGTCCCGGCTCAGGCATGGCGCACAAGCCAGTCGTGCAGTTCGCGCGTCGAGTGCGCCACGTGCAACGGCTCGAATTCGGCGAAGGATTCGTGCGCATGTGCGCCGTACGACACGCCCACGCTGGCGGTGCCGGCGTTGCGCGCGAGCTGCAGGTCGTGCGTGGTGTCGCCGATCATCACGGTGCGCTGCGCATCGGCACCGAACTCGCGCATCAGCTCCAGCAGCATCTGGGGATGCGGCTTGGACGCCGTCTCGTCGGCGGTGCGGGTGGCGTCGAACACGCCCTTGAGCTGGGCGTGCGCCAGCGCCTCGTCCAGGCCGCGCCGCGCCTTGCCGGTGGCCACGGCCAGCCAGTGGTGCCGTGCCTTGAGAGCCTGCAGCATCTCCAGCGTGCCCTCGAACAGGGCGAGCTCGTCCTTGCGCGCGAAGTAATGGTGGCGGTAGCGCTGGCCCAGCTCGGGATAGCGCGCTTCGGCCAGGCCCGGCGCGACGTGGCGCAGCGCGTCGGCCAGCCCCAGGCCGATCACGTAGGCCGCGTCCGCGTCGGCGGGCACCGGCACGCCCACGTCGCGGCAGGCCTCCTGGATCGCGCGCACGATCAGCGCGGTCGAGTCGAAGAGCGTGCCGTCCCAGTCGAAGACGATGAGGTCGAAGCGTCGAGGTCGGTTCAATGCAGTTGGTCCAGCAGGGCCTGGCAGTCGGCGGGCAAGGGGGCCTCGAGCGCGATGCGCTCGCCGCTGGCCGGGTGATCGAAGGCGAGGTGACGCGCATGCAGGAACATGCGCGCGAAGCGCAGTTCGCCGCGAGCCAGCGCGCGGTTGGCGGCGAAATCGCCGTACTTGGGGTCGCCCACGATGGGGTGCCCCTCGTGGGCCAGGTGCACGCGGATCTGGTGCGTGCGCCCGGTCTTGATGGTGACGTCGAGCAGGGTGTGGGCGGCCCACGTGCGCACGACCTTCACCAGCGAGATCGAGCGCCGCGCGGCCTCGTGGCCGGCATCGGCCACGCGCACGTGGCGCTCGCCCTGCGCGTCGAGCGTGCGCAGCAGCGGCAGGTCGATCACCTTGCGGCGCACGGGCCAGTGGCCGATCACCAGTGCCGCGTAGACCTTGCCCGTGTCGCGCTGGCGGAACTGCGCCTGCAGTGCCGTCAGCGCGCTGCGCTTCTTGGCCAGCAGCAGCACGCCCGAGGTTTCCTTGTCGAGGCGGTGCACCAGTTCCAGGAAGCGGGCGTCGGGCCGCGCGCGGCGCAACTGCTCGATGACGCCGAAGCTCACGCCCGAGCCGCCATGCACCGCCACGCCGGCCGGCTTGTCGATGGCCAGCAGGTGCTCGTCCTCGAACAGCACCGCGAATTCGCGCGCGGGCACTGCCGGTGCGTTCGCACGCTCCGGCCGCCGCACCGGCGGCACGCGCACCTCGTCGCCCAGTGCCAGCCGGTCGTCGGCCGCCGCCCGGCCGCGGTTGACGCGCACCTCGCCGGAGCGGATCACGCGGTACACATGGGTCTTGGGCACCCCCTTGAGGTGCCGCAGCAGGAAGTTGTCCAGCCGCTGGCCGGCGCCACCCTCGTCCACCACCAGGCGCTCTACCTGGGGTTGACCCCGAGTCACCGCGGTGGCCCGTCGGGTGTTCGCCCCTATAATGCGCTGGACCACGTTGCTGCCGTAAGTGCTTGATTCGCCGAGAGTTTAGCGGGGCACGCCGCAGGACGTGGAGGCGATGCAACACCCGTCGCGCGCGCTGCGGGCCGTGATCCCCAAGTGATCCGGCAGCCGCGTTCGGCAGGTGGCAGAGAAACACGAACACGAACCCGTGGCCGGCCCCCGCGCCGGCACCACAGACAAAGGTTGACGGCGGCAGCGCGCGAATCGTGCGCGGTGCCGCCCGCGTCCAGCCCGAGGACCATGTCCACGCCCACCCCGTCGCGCGCAAGTGCTGCCCCTCCCCGGCCCCCCAGCGGCCTGGGCGACGGGCCCGCGCGAGCGCGGGGGCGTGACGGGTCACGGGCCGGCACGCACGCGCCAACGCTGTCGTTGCGCTGAGCCCTGACGTCGCTCGCCGAGCGACCGGGCACCGCGCTCCGCAGTCCAGGGCGGTTCCTTGCGGTTCGGTCGTGCGTCTCGTGCATCTGGTGTGACGAGACCTTAGGAGTGCACGACCGATGAAACGCATGCTGATCAACGCGACGCAGCCCGAAGAGCGGCGCCTCGCGATCGTCGACGGCCAGAAGCTGCTCGACTTCGAGACCGAGATCGAAGGGCGCGAGCAGCGCAAGGGCAACATCTACAAGGCGGTGGTGACGCGCGTCGAGCCGTCGCTGGAGGCCTGCTTCGTCGACTACGGCGAGGACCGCCACGGCTTCCTGCCGTTCAAGGAGATCTCCAAGCAGTACTTCAAGGAGGGCGTCTCCGTCCGCGACGCCAAGATCGGCGACGTGATCGCCAACGGCCAGGAACTGCTGGTGCAGGTCGAGAAGGAGGAGCGCGGCAACAAGGGCGCGGCGCTGACGACCTTCGTGAGCCTGGCCGGGCGCTACCTGGTGCTGATGCCCAACAACCCGCGCGGCGGTGGCGTGAGCCGGCGCATCGAGGGCGAGGACCGCGAGGAGCTCAAGGAGAACCTCGACTCGCTGGATTACCCGAAGGGCATGAGCCTGATCGCCCGCACCGCGGGCATCGGACGCTCGGCCGCCGAGCTGCAGTGGGACCTCAACTACATGCTCAAGCTGTGGGAGGCGATCGACGCCGCCGCCCAGGCCGGCAAGGGCGCCTTCCTGATCTACCAGGAGTCGAGCCTGGTCATCCGCGCCATCCGCGACTACTTCACCGCCGACATCGGCGAGATCCTGATCGACACCGACGACATCTACGATCAGGCCAAGCAGTTCATGAACCACGTGATGCCGGACAACGCATCACGTGTGAAGCGCTACCGCGACGACGCGCCGCTGTTCTCGCGCTTCCAGATCGAGCACCAGATCGAGACGGCGTTCAGCCGTACGGTGAACCTGCCCTCGGGCGGCGCCATCGTGATCGACCACACCGAGGCCCTGGTGTCGATCGACGTCAACTCGGCGCGCGCCACGCGCGGCAGCGACATCGAGGAGACGGCCACGCGCACCAACCTCGAGGCGGCCGACGAGATCGCGCGCCAGATGCGCCTGCGCGACCTGGGCGGCCTGCTGGTGATCGACTTCATCGACATGGAGGAGTCGAAGAACCGCCGCGAGGTGGAGCAGCGCCTGCGCGAGGCGATGAAATTCGACCGTGCCCGCGTGCAGTACAGCGCGATCTCCAAGTTCGGCCTGCTCGAGCTGAGCCGCCAGCGCCTGCGCCCCGCGCTCTCGGAAGGCAGCCACATCACCTGCCCGCGCTGCAACGGCACCGGCCACATCCGCGACACCGAGAGCAGCGCGCTGCAGATCCTGCGCATGGTGCAGGAGGAGGCGCTCAAGGACAACACGGCTGCGGTGCATGTGCAGGTGCCGGTGGAGGTGACCAGCTTCCTGCTCAACGAGAAGCGCAGCGAGATCACCAAGATCGAGCTCAAGCAGCGCGTGAACGTGCTGCTGATCCCCAATCCGCACCTGGACACGCCGAACTACAAGCTCGAGCGCCTGCGCCACGACGATCCGCGGCTGGACGCCTTCAAGGCCAGCTACACGATGATCGAGGAGCCGGACGACGAGGTCGGCATCACGCGCCGCGAGAAGGCGTCCAAGCCCAAGCAGGAGCCGGTGATCAAGGGCGTGCTGCCCGACCAGCCGGCGCCCGTGAGTCCGCCGCCGCCTGCGCCCGCCCCCGCGCCAGCCCCGGTGGCCCTGGCACCGGCCCCGGCCGCACCCGCACCCGCCGGCAGCGGCTTCTTCGGCTGGATCCGCCGCCTGTTCGGCGCGACGCCGGCCGCGGCGCCGTCCGCCGCTGAATCCGGCACGCCTGCCGAGGCGGCCAGGCCTGCCGCCGCGGCGTCGGGCCGTGGCGATCGTGGTGAGCGCGGCGAA
>DASTJE010000142.1:0-21363 GCA_035716845.1 Burkholderiaceae bacterium | reverse complement strand
GCGCAGCCGTACTTCCACCAGCCGTCGGTCACACCGGCCTCCACCGCCACGCGCGGCAGCCTGGGCGGCAGCACGCTCGACTTGTAGGCCGTGTCCTGGCGGTCGAACACGGTGGTGCTGGGCATCGAGACCACGCGCACCGCGATGCCGTCCTTCGCCAGCGCAGCCTGGGCGTGCAGCGCGAGCTGCACCTCGCTGCCGGTGGCGATGATCACCGCCTGCGCCTTCTTCTTCAGGCCCACCTCGCTCGGCTCGGCCAGCACGTAGGCGCCGCGGCTGATGGTGTCGAGGCCGGCCTTCGGCAGATAGGGCAGGTTCTGGCGCGACAGCAGCAGCGCCGTCGGGCGCTGCCGGTGCTCGATCGCCGAGGCCCAGGCGGCCACCGTCTCCGTCGTGTCGGCCGGGCGCCAGACGTCGAGGCCGGGGATCAGGCGCAGGCTCGCCGCATGCTCCACGCTCTGGTGCGTCGGGCCGTCCTCGCCCAGGCCGATCGAGTCGTGCGTGAACACGTGCACCACGCGCTGCTGCATCAGCGCGGCCATGCGGATGGCGTTGCGGCTGTAGTCGCTGAAGGTCAGGAAGGTGCCGCCGTAGGGGATGAAGCCGCCGTGCAGCGCCACGCCGTTCATCACCGCGGCCATGCCGAACTCGCGCACGCCGTAGTTGATGTGGCGTCCGCCGTTGGGGCTGCCGTCGTCGGCCATGCGCAGCGCCGGCGTCGAGCTGGTGTTGGTGAGGTTGGACCCGGTCAGGTCGGCCGATCCGCCGAGCAGCTCGGGCAGCGCGCGTGTGAAGGCCTCCAGCGCGATCTGGCTGGCCTTGCGCGAGGCCACCGTCTCGGCCTTGGTGTGAGCCGCCACCATGGCGTCGACCACGGCCTGTGCGAAACCCTGCGGCAGCTCGCCCTTGAGGCGCCGCGCCAGTTCGGCCGCCAGCTCGGGGTGCGCGGCCTTGTAGCCGGCGAAGCGTGCCGCCCAGGCGCCTTCGGCCTCGGCGCCGCGCGCCTTGGCGTCCCAGGCCGCATAGGCCGACTCCGGCAGCACGAAGGGTTCGTGCGTCCAGCCCATCGCCGCGCGCGCGCCCTTGATCTCGTCCGCGCCCAGCGGCTCGCCGTGGGCCTTGGCGGTGCCGCTGCGGTTGGGCGCGCCCTTGCCGATCGAGGTGCGGCACACGATCAGCGTCGGGCCGCCGGCATGCGCCTTGGCCTGCGCGATCGCGGCATCGAGCGCCGCCACGTCGTGGCCGTCCACCGGCCCCAGCACCTGCCAGCCGTAGGCCTGGAAGCGGCGCGCCGTATCGTCGATGAACCAGGGCTCGACGCGTCCGTCGATGCTGATGCCGTTGCAGTCGTACAGCGCGACCAGCTTGTTCAGCTTCCAGGCCCCGGCCAATGCGCAGGCCTCGTGGCTGACGCCCTCCATCAGGCAGCCGTCGCCCAGGAAGGCGTAGGTGTGGTGGTCGACGATGGCGTGGCCGGGCCGGTTGAACTCGTGCGCCAGCAGCTTCTCGGCCAGCGCCATGCCCACGGCATTGGCAATGCCCTGACCGAGCGGCCCGGTGGTGGTCTCGACGCCCGGCGTCGGGCCCACCTCGGGATGGCCCGGCGTCTTGCTATGAAGCTGGCGGAAATTGCGCAGCTCGCTCATCGGCAGCTCGTAGCCGGTGAGGTGCAGCAGCGCGTACAGCAGCATCGAGGCGTGGCCGTTGGACAGCACGAAGCGGTCACGGTCGGGCCACTGCGGGTGCGCCGGGTTGTGCTTGAGGTGGCGGCCCCACAGCGCCACCGCCATCTCGGCCATGCCCATCGGCGCACCCGGGTGCCCGGAATTGGCCTGCTGCACGGCGTCCATCGCCAGGGCACGGATCGCGTGCGCCATCAGGGCCTCGCGGCTGGCGGCGGCAAGGGGCAGGGGGGCGCTGGTGTCGGGGACGCGCGCGGTGTCGAGGCTGGACATGCGAGGGGCCTTGGGTGCGTGGAGTCGGGGTGGGCACGAGGGGGTCGGCAGCACGAACGCCGCTGCCGGGCGGGACCGCGAATTTTAGTCGGCCGCCCTACACTGCCGGCCGATGCCTGCCCCCCGCGCCCTCATCCTGGCCGCCGGCCGCGGCGAGCGACTGCGCCCGCACACCGACGCCTGCCCCAAGCCCTTGCTGCGCGTGGGCGGAAAACGCCTGATCGAGTGGCACCTCGACGCGCTGGCGCGTGCTGGCGTGCGCGAGGTGGTCGTCAACACCGCCTGGCTCGAGGAGCAGTTCCCGGCCGCGCTCGGCGACGGCGCGCGCCACGGCCTGACGATCACGTACTCCTTCGAGGGCCGCGATCACGGTGGGGCGCTGGAAACGGCCGGCGGCATCGCCAAGGCGCTGCCTGCGCTCGTGGGCCCGGGCCGGGACTGCTTCTGGGTCGTCTCGGGCGACGTGTTCCTGCCGGACTTCGACTTCGACGCCGAGGCGTTCGAGCGCTTTCGCGCCGGCACCCTGCTGGCGCAGCTCTGGCTCGTGCCCAATGCGCCGCACCATCCCCAGGGCGACTTCGGCCTCGACGAGCTGCGCGGCCTGGCCACCGCCGCGGCGCCGCGCCTGACCTGGGCCAGCGTGGGCCTGTTCCGCGCGTCGATGTTCGAGGGCATCGCACCGGGCACGCGGCTGCGCCTGCGGCCCTTGCTCGACGCAGCCCTGTCCGCCGGCCGCCTCGGCGCACGGCGCTGGACCGGACGCTGGATCGACGTGGGCACGCCCGAGCGCTGGCAGGCCGCGCAGCAGGAGGCCGCATGAAGCGCATCGACTTCTGGTTCGACCCTGTCTCGCCGTACGCGTACCTCGCGTTCGAGCACCTGCCCGAGGCGCTGGAGGGCTGCAGCTACACGGTCGAGTACCGGCCCGTCCTGTTCGCCGGTTTGCTGGCGCACTGGGGGCAGAAGGGGCCGGCCGAGATGGAACCCAAGCGGCGCTGGACCTATCGGCAGGTGGCGTGGCAGGCCCATCGGCTGGGCATTCCGCTCGACCTGCCGGCGGTGCACCCCTTCAACCCGCTTGCGCTGCTGCGCCTGGCCGTTGCCGCGGGGCCGAACCGGCGTGTCGTCGAGGCGGTGATGCGCCATGCGTGGCGCGGCGGCGCCGATGCGGCCGACGCCGTCCGCCTGGGCGCGCTGGAGCGCGCGCTGGCCCCGGCGCGCGAGCCCGGCAGCAGTGCCGTCAAGGCCGAATTGCGCGCGCAGACCGACGCGGCCATCGCTCGCGGCGTCTTCGGGGTGCCGACCTTCGAGGTCGACGGCCAGTGCTTCTGGGGCCTGGATGCGCTGCCGATGCTGAGGGCGTGGCTGCAGGGCGATCCCTGGTACCAGGGTGGCGCCTGGGACTCGGCGCAGGACTTGCGGCCCCACGTGGAGCGCAGGCCGCCCAAATAGTTCTCGAATTTATGCGCACCGGTGCCGCGCGCGGCACCGGTCATCGGCGACAGTGCAGGCATGTGGATCGAACTGCACGCAGGCATGCTCGTGGCGCTGGCGCTCGTGGCCGCGCTCATCGGCGCGCTGGTGGCGATCCGCCGCCAGCGCAGCCGCCTGGCATCGCAGCCCCAGCCGGCCGAGACGGCGCGAGTCGACCCCGTCACCGGCCTGCCCTCGCGCGCGGTGTTCGACGAGCGGCTCGAGGTCGCACTGACCCAGGCGGAGAGCCAGCGCAGCCAGGGCAGCGTGCTCTACGCGGGCCTGGACGGATTTCGCCTGGTCAACGACCGTCACGGGCACGAGTTCGGAGACGAGGTGCTGCGCCTGGTGGCCGAGCGCCTGCGCGCGCACGCCGGCGTCGACGTGCTGATGTGCCGCGTGGCGGGCGACGAATTCGCGCTCTGGATCGACGGCCCGGCCGTACGCGCCGAGGAACTGGCGCAACACCTCGTCGACTCCTTCAAGGCGCCGATGCAGGTGCCGCCGCATTCGATCGCGCTGGCGCTGTCGGTGGGCGTGGCGCTGTTTCCGGAGCACGGCAGCCGCTCGCGCATCGTCACCCGCGCCGGTGCGGCGATGCGCGCGGTCAAGCTGCAGGGCGGGCACGCCTATGCGGTCTTCAACCCCGCGGTGGCGGCGGCCGAGCGCGAGGAACTGCAGCTCGCGCGCGACCTCAAGGGCGCCGTCAAGCGCTCGGAACTGGCGCTGTACTACCAGCCCAAGATCGATGCAGCCTCCCTTCAAGTGACCGCGGCCGAGGCGCTGTTGCGCTGGTCGCACCCGACGCGAGGCGTCATCACGCCGGACTACTTCATCCCGCTGGCCGAGCGGCACGGGCTGATCGCCGAGATCGGCGAATGGGTGCTCGACGAGGCGCTGCGCCAGGCCGCGGCCTGGCGCAAGCAGGGCCTGCGCATGCGCGTGGCCGTCAACGTCTCGGGCGTGCAGATGCGCAGCGAGGAGTTCGCGGTGCGCCTGGCGCGCGGCCTGAAGAGCCACGGCCTGAATGCCGACCGCTTCACCTGCGAGATCACCGAGTCCGTGGCCATGGAGGACACGGCGGTCACGCGGCGCGCGTTCGAGCGCCTGGGCCAGCTCGGCGTGCACGTGTCGATCGATGATTTCGGCACCGGCCACTCCAGCCTTGCATCGCTGCGCAAGCTGCCCACCGAGGAGCTGAAGATCGACCGTGCCTTCGTGATCGACCTCGAGGAGAGCGTCGAGGCCCGCACCATCGTGCAGGCCATCGTCCAGATGGCGCACACGCTGGGGCTGCGCGTCGTCGCCGAGGGCGTCGAAACCGAGGCGCAGCGCGATGTGCTCGTCTCGATGGGGGTCGAGGAACTGCAGGGCTACCTGTTCGCCAAGCCCATGAGCGCCAGCGCGCTCGGCCTGTGGGCGCGCAACTCGGCTGCCGACCTGAGCCGCACCTTCAAGGCCTCGCTGTTCACCGACACGCAGACCACCGAAATCTTCGACGAAGACCCGAGGCCCGCCACGGGCCGGGGCTGAGCCCGGCCCGGCTGCACGAGAACCCCTCGGCGGCCCCTCAGCGGCCGGCGGCGGCGTCGGCCACCGCCAGCGCCGTCATGTTGACGATGCGGCGCACCGTCGACGAGGGCGTGAGGATGTGCACCGGCATGGCCGCACCCAGCAGCACCGGGCCGACCGTGACGCCGTGACCGCCCGTCACCTTGAGCACGTTGAACAGGATGTTCGCGGCGTCGATGTTGGGCAGCAGCAGCAGGTTGGCCTCGCCCTCGAGCGTGCTGTCGGGCAGGAAGTTGCGTCGGGTCTCCTCTGAGAGCGCGGCGTCGCCGTGCATCTCGCCGTCGCAGGGCAGCCCCGGCCGCAGCGCCTTGAACAGCTCGGTGGCACGCCGCATGCGCCTGGCCGAGGGCCGGCTCGACGAGCCGAACATCGAGTGCGAGACGAAGGCCACGCGCGGCGCGATGCCGAAGCGGCGGATCTCGTCGCTGGCCATCGCGGCGATCTCCGCGAGTTGCTCGGCCGTCGGCTCCTCGTGCACGAAGGTGTCGGCCAGGAACAGCGTGCGGTCGCCCAGCAGCACCGCGTTCATCGCACCGAAGGTGCTGGCTCCGGGCTTGAGCCCGATGGTGTCGCGCACGTGGTCGAGATGCACGTCGTAGCGCCCCACCAGGCCGCACAGCATCGCGTCGGCGTCGCCGCGGCGCAGCAACAGCGCCGAGATCAGGGTGTTCGAGCGCCGCAGCGCCGCCTTGGCCATGGCCGGCGTCACGCCCTCGCGGCCCATCAGCTGGTGGTAGGCCTCCCAGCAGGCGCGATAGCGCGGATCGTCCTCGGGGTTGACGATGTCGATCTCGCGCCCGGCCTGCAGGCGCAGCCCGGCACGCGCGATGCGCGACTCGATCACCGCCGGACGTCCCACCAGGATCGGCTGCGCCAGGCCCTCGTCGATCGCCACCTGCACGGCGCGCAGGCAGCGCTCGTCCTCGCCATCGGCGTACACCACGCGCGCCGGCTTGGCCTTCGCGGCGGCGAACACCGGCCGCATCATGAAGCCGGTCTGGTAGACGAAGCGCGTCAGCGACTGGCGATAGGCCTCCATGTCGGCGATCGGCCGCGTGGCCACGCCGTCCTCGGCCGCCGCCTGCGCCACGGCCGGCGCGATGCGCAGGATCAGGCGCGAGTCGAAGGGCTTGGGAATGATGTACTCGGGCCCGAACGCGAGCTCCTGGCCGGCATACGCCGCGGCCACCTCGTCGCTGATCTCGGCCTTGGCCAGCGCGGCGATCTCGCGCACGCAGGCCAGCTTCATGCCCTCGGTGATGCGCTGGGCACCGCAGTCGAGCGCGCCGCGGAAGATGTAGGGGAAGCACAGGACGTTGTTGACCTGGTTCGGGTAGTCGCTGCGCCCGGTGGCGACGATGCAGTCCGGACGCGCGGCGCGGGCGAGCTCGGGCCGGATCTCGGGCTCGGGGTTGGCCAGCGCCAGGATCAGCGGCCTGGGCGCCATGGACTTGACCATCTCGGGCGTCAGCACGCCGGCCGTGGAGCAGCCCAGGAACACGTCGCAGCCGACCATCACGTCGGCCAGGGTGCGCGCGCTCGTCTTCTGGCAGTAGCGCTGCTTGCTCTCGTCGAGGCGGCCGCTGCGGGCGTCCTCGCGCTCGCTGTGGATGAGCCCGCGCGAGTCGACGACGAAGATGTTTTCCTGCCGCACGCCCAGGCCGACCATGATGTCCAGGCAGGCGATCGCCGCGGCGCCGGCGCCCGAGGACACCAGCTTGATCGAGCCCATGTCCTTGCCCACCAGTTCCAGGCCGTTGAGCAGCGCGGCCCCCGAGATGATCGCCGTGCCGTGCTGGTCGTCATGGAACACCGGGATGTTCAGCCGCTCCTTGAGCCGGCGCTCGATGGTGAAGCACTCGGGCGCCTTGATGTCCTCGAGGTTGATGCCACCCAGCGTGGGCTCGAGCGCGGCGATGTGCTCGATCAGCTTGTCCGGGTCCTTCTCGGCCAGCTCGATGTCGTAGACGTCGATGCCGGCGAACTTCTTGAACAGGCAGCCCTTGCCTTCCATCACCGGCTTGGCCGCCAGCGGCCCGATGTCGCCCAGGCCGAGCACGGCCGTGCCGTTGGTGACCACGCCCACCAGGTTGGCGCGCGAGGTGAACTCGGCCGCCTTGCGGGGGTCGGCCTCGATCGCCAGGCAGGGGTAGGCCACGCCCGGCGAATACGCGAGCGAGAGGTCGCGCTGGTTGGCCAGCGGCTTGGTGGGGGTGATCGAGATCTTGCCGGGGCGCGGCGTGCGGTGGTATTCGTACGCGGCGTCGCACAGCGCCTGCTCGGCAGGCGACAGGGGCTTCTTGTCCATGCTCGGCTCCTCTGGTGAGAGGAGCGAGCCTACGCCCGGTCAGCCGGCCTGGAGGGCGCGCTGCATCAAGATTTCGAACGCCGGCAGCGTCTTGCCCTCCAGCACCTCCAGGAAGGCGCCGCCTCCGGTGGAGATGTAACCGACGTCTTTCTCGATGCCGTACTTGGCGATCGCCGCCAGGGTGTCGCCGCCGCCGGCGATCGAGAAGGCGTCGCTGGCGGCGATGGCACGCGCCACGGTCTCGGTGCCGTGGGCGAAGGCGTCGAACTCGAACACGCCCACCGGCCCGTTCCAGACGATGGTGCCCGCGGCCTTGAGCTGCTCGGCCAGCTGCGCGGCCGTGCGCGGGCCGATGTCGAGGATCAGGTCGTCGTCGGCCACGTCGGCGCTGTCCCTGACGCTGGCGGGCGCATCGGCCCTGAACGCCTTGGCGCAGACGACGTCGACGGGAACCGGCACCGCGGCGCCGCGTGCGGCCATGGCGGCCATGACCGCACGGGCCTCGCCCACCAGGTCAGGCTCGGCCAGGCTCTTGCCGATCGGCAGGCCGGCGGCCAGCATGAAGGTGTTGGCAATGCCGCCACCGACGATCAGGCCGTCGACGTTCTTGGCCAGGCTCTGCAGGATGGTGAGCTTGGTGCTGACCTTGCTGCCGGCGACGATGGCCACCAGCGGCCGCTTCGGGGCGCTGAGCGCCTTCGTGATGGCGTCGATCTCGGCGGCCAGCAAGGGCCCGGCACAGGCCACCTTGGCGTACTGCGCAATGCCGTAGGTGCTGGCCTCGGCGCGGTGCGCGGTGCCGAACGCGTCGTGCACGAAGATGTCGCACAGCGCGGCCATCTTGCGCGCCAGCACCTCGTTGTTCTTCTTTTCGCCCTTGTTGAGGCGGCAGTTCTCGAGCAGCACGACCTGGCCCGGCGCCACCGTCACGCCCTCGACCCAGTCCGCCACCAGCGGCACGTCGCGGCCGAGCAGCGCGCCCAGGCGCTCGGCCACCGGCGCCAGCGAGTCCTCGGGCTTGAACTCGCCCTCGGTGGGGCGCCCCAGGTGCGAGGTGACCATCACCGCCGCACCGGCGTCCAGCGCCATGCGGATGCACGGCACGCTGGCACGGATGCGCGTGTCCTCGGTGATGCGGCCGGCCTCGTCCTGCGGGACGTTGAGGTCGGCGCGGATGAACACGCGCTGGCCGCGGACGCGGCCCTGCGCGACGAGGTCGGCAAAGCGGAGGACGTTCATGCGCCGGATTGTAGGAATCACCAGCCGAGGCCCAGCTTGAGGGTGAGCAAGACGGCGGTGCCCGACAGGATGGTGCCGAGGATGTCGCGCCGCCAGTAGAAGTAGGCCGTCGAGGCCAGCACCGCGGGCAGCCGGGCATCCTGCCAGGTGTCGATCAGGCGTCCCTGTGTCATCACCACTTCGGGTGCCACCACCGCCACCAGCGCGGCCAGCGGTGCGTAGCGCAGCCCCTGCTGCAGCCACGCGGGAAGCGGCAGCTCGCGCTCGGGCATCAGGAAGAAACCGCGCGTGAGGATCGTGATGAGCGCCAACCCGACGATGGCCGCCACCCCATGCCAGAACGCGCTCATTGGACGACCCTCCGCGCTGCGCGCTCCGGAGCGAGCGCTTGGGAACGGCCCGGCGCGCCCAATGGCCCACCCTTCGCGCTGCGCGCTTCGGGGCTGAGCGCTTGGGGGCGGCCCGGCGCGCTCATGTCAGATCCTCCTCGGGCTCGACGCGACGCGGCGAGCTGTGGTCCATCAGCAGCCCGATCGCGGTGGCCGCCGCGATCGCGACCACGATGTTGAGCTTGAGCGGCAACGCATAGGCGGCCACCGCCGCGCAGGCCGCCACGCCGGCGGCCACCCAGGTGGCGCGGTCGTTGAGCAGCGAGAACGTCAGTCCCAGCAATGCCAAGGTGCCGGCAAAGCCGAGGCCCCAGGCGGTGGGGATACGGTCGGCCAGCAGGATCCCGGCCACCGACGGCAGCTGCCACGCGCTCCAGTTGCACGCCACGCCGCCCCAGAAGTACGGCAGCTGCTCGGGCGCCGGCCGCGGGTCGGGGAAGCGGCGCATGAAGAGCACGTAGTTGAGATCGGCCGTGAAGTAGGCCAAGCGAAGTCGCTGCCAGAACGGCAGTTGGCCGAAATAGGGCCGCCAGCCGGCCGAGAAGATCACGAAGCGCAGGTTCACGCACAGCGCGGTGGCCCAGATCACCCACAGCGGCGCACCGCCGACCAGCAGCGGCAACGCCGCCAGCTGGGCGCTGCCGGCAAACACGAGCGCCGACATGAGCAGCGCCAACTCGACGGGCAGCCCGCTCTTGGTCATCGCCACCCCGGTCACCAGACCCCAGGCGGCGATGCCCAGCGCCGTGCCGGTCATCTCGCGCGCGCCGCGCGCAAACTCGGGATGGCGCCACGACCATGTCCCGGCCGCGCCTTCGATCGCACTCATGGACGGGATTGTCGCGGCCCGTCACCGCCCCCGCCCCGCGCCGGGAATCAGGGGCGCTGCCGGACCGACCCGCTGCCGGCGACGCGGCTGCGGGTCAGGGTGGCGCCGCCGCCGTACTCCACGTCGCCGGAACCGGCGATCGAGACCTCCAGCGACTTGCGCGCGGTCACGCTGGCATCACCCGAGCCGGCGATGCTCACGCTGGCGTCGTCGGCCGCGAGCTCACGCGCCCGCACGTCGCCCGAGCCGGCGATCGAGATCTCCAGACGCGATGACTTGCCGCGCGCCTCGACATCGCCCGAGCCCGCGATGCTGATGGTGAACTGATCGGCCTCGAGCTGCTCGAACCGGACGTTCGACGAACCTGACACCGACAGCGACAGCGCGGGGGTCCGGTAGGGCTTGACCGTGATGTCGCCGGAACCGGCGCTGGAGATCGACTTCAGCCGCGGCAGATCGACCGTCACCTCGATGCGGCTGGCGCCGCGGATCGACTCTCCTGGCCGCAGCTGCACGCGCAGCGTGCGGGCGTCGCCCTCGCCGTCCACCACGGTCTGCACCAGGGGCAGCACGTTGTCGTCGGCGCGCACCTGAACCGTCTCGCGCTCGCCATGGCGCACCACGAGATCGATCGCGCCGCGCAATGCCACCGACTGGAAGGGCCCCAGCGCGCGCGCCTCGGTGGCGACGCGTCCGGAGCCGGTCGTCGCAGCGTGCGCGGCAAGGGTGCACATCGACAGCGCAAGCATTGCCAACGCAGTCGCGGCTCGGCGCAAGGTGTTGTGGACAGCAGGCATCATTTCAGGCCCCCATGGACACGAGGCCTCCAGCATGCCGCCAACACGCGGTCGCCGCGCGTCGCATGCGACGGATTGCCCAATGGTGTGACAGGCCGCAGCCCGGACCGGATGGGCCGGTCACGACTCCTGCTTCTTGGGCTTCGCACCCTTCTTGCCTGCGGCACCGTCGGAGCCGGCCTCCTCGGTCTTCGCGGCCGCCTCGGCCGGGGCCGGGGTCAGCTGTGGCGCCACCGCGTCCATCTTGTTCTCGCGCATGTAGTCGTTCATCTCGCGCCAGCCGGCAAAGACCGCCGCCTTGTCGACCTTGCGGTTGAGCGCATAGCAGTCCTCGATGGCACGGCCGGCGTGGCGGCATGCACCACCGACCGCCTTGCCCTCGGACTCGCGACGCGCCGCCGCCGCCTCGGGCGGTTCCCCGCCCAGCAAGTCGCAACCCGCCAGGGCGGCCAGCAACAGGCACAGCGGCAGGAGGCGCGATGGATGGGACGGCACGACGGGAATCCAGTCAGAGCAGATAGGCCCGTTTTCGGCGCCGCGCGCCGGGACTTGAGCGCGCCGCGCTCAGCGCGCCGCGCGACCCGCAAGAAAGGCCGTCACGGGCACGCGCCGGCCGCCCGGACGCTGCAATTCCAGCAGCTCGAGCGCAGCGCCGTCACCGCAGGCCACGCGCATGCCTTCGCTGTCCACGCGGAAAGTGCCCGGGACAGCGTCGAACGCCGGCGCCAACGCGGCCCGCCACAGCTTGACGGCCTCGCCTTCGTGCTCGAAGTGGCAGCCGGGGGCCGGGTCGAAGGCACGCACGCGCCGCTCGATGGCGGCCGCCGGTTCATGCCAGTCGATGCGTGCCTCGGCCTTGTCGATCTTGCGGGCGTAGGTGGCGCCCTCGCTCGGCTGCGCCCGCGGTTGCAGCACGGCGCGCGCAGTGCGGTCGAGCGCGTCGACGATCAGGCGCGCGCCCAATGCGGCCAGCGCGTCGTGAAGACTCGCTGCAGTGTCGTCGCCGCGGATCGGCACTGCCTCGGACAACAGCATCGGGCCGGTGTCCAGGCCCTCGTCCATCTGCATGATGGTCACGCCGGTGCATGCATCACCGGCCTCGATGGCACGCTGGATCGGCGCCGCACCACGCCAGCGCGGCAGCAGCGAGGCGTGGATGTTCAGGCAGCCCAGGCGGGGCGTCTGCAGCACCCAGGCCGGCAGGATCAGCCCGTAGGCGGCCACGACCATCGCGTCGGCGCCGCAGGCTTCGACGGCGGCCCGCGCCTCGCGTGCGTCGTCGGCGAACTTGCCGTCCAGGCGCAGGCTGCGCGGCTGTTGCACGGCGATCGCGTGCGCCAGCGCCACTTGCTTGACCGCCGAGGCCTGCAGCTTCAACCCGCGACCAGCCGGCCGATCCGGCTGCGTCAGCACCAGCGGCACCTCGAAGCCGGCCGCGAGGAGGCCCCGCAAGGCCTGCGCCGCGAACTCTGGCGTACCGGCGAAGGCGACTCGCAAGGCCGTGCCCACGCTCAGCGCGCGCCCTGCTCGTCACGCACCTTCTTCAGCATCTTGGTGCGGATGCGGTCGCGCTTGAGGGCGCTCAGGTACTCGACGAACACCTTGCCGCGCAGATGGTCCATCTCGTGCTGCACGCAGACGGACTCCAGCCCCTCGGCCTCAAACTCGTAGAGGCGCCCATCACGGTCGAGCGCACGTACCGTGACGCGAGCGTGACGCTCGACCTTGTCGAACACGGTCGGCACCGACAGGCAGCCTTCCTCGCGCACGGCCATCTCGTCGCTTGCCGCGACGACTTCGGGATTGATCAGCACGCGCGGCCGGTCGCGCGATTCGGAGGTGTCCATCACGATGACGCGCTCGTGCACGTCGACCTGTGTGGCGGCCAGCCCGACACCGTCGGCCGCATACATCGTCTCGAGCATGTCGTCGACCAGGCGGCGGATGCGCTCGTCGACGGCCGCGACGGGCCTGGCCACGGTGTGCAGCCGCGGGTCAGGAAAGCGAAGGATCGGAAGCTGGGCCATTTCAGTGACAAAGTGCACGCTCGGGCACTTGCGCAAAGCTCGTATCAGGGGTGCCCTGGCGCGCTTCGTGAACGGTGCCACGCGAACGCCGCATGTGGGGCGATTTCATTGCGGCATCAAGGGTTTACGGGCAGAATCTCCCAAACCATATGAGCAATGGGGCACGCGGGAAACGGACCCGTGGCACGATGCTCGCAGCCCTCGAAGACGACAAGACGGCGCCATTGTCTCAAAAGCAGCCGACGCGGCCCTGGGAGACCTTTCCATGATCCGACCCTTCGCCAAGCGCCTTCCCCTCGCGGTTGCCGCCAGCTTCCTGCTGGTGGCGGCGGGCAGCGCCTTTGCGACCAACTACCCCATCACGCCACAGCAGCGCGCGACGGCGCAACAGGTGGCCCAGGCCGGGGTGCCGCTGGAGGATCTGGCGCCCAATGCGCCCGACAGCTACACGGTCAAGCGCGGCGACACGCTGTGGGACATCTCGAAGCTCTACCTCAAGAGCCCCTGGCGCTGGCCTCAGCTGTGGGGCATGAACCTCGAGCAGATCCGCAATCCGCACCTCATCTATCCGGGTCAGATGCTGGTGCTCGACAAGTCCGGCGGACGGGCGCGCCTGCGCGTGGCCCAGCCCGGCGAAGGCACGACGACCGACAAGCTCAGCCCGCGTGTGCGCAGCGAGCCTGCGGGCGATACGGCCATCGCCTCGATCCCGCTCAGCCTGATCGGCCCCTTCCTCACCGACGGCACGGTGCTGTCGTCCAACGAACTCGATGCCGCGCCGCGCGTGGTGGCGGCGCCCGAGGGCCGTGTGCTGATGGGCAAGGGCGACCGTGCGTACGTGCGCGGTGAACTGGGTGGCGTGCGCGACTGGCGCATCTTCCGCCAGGCCGTGCCGCTGCGCGACCCGACGACCCAGCAGATCCTCGGCTACGAGGCCCGATTCGTCGGCAACGCCGCATTCGTGCGTGAGGGAGGGACTGCCGCGGCCGACGGGCAACCGAGCCTGCCGGTGCCGGCCACGTTCGAACTGCAGACGCTGAAGGAGGAAGTGGGCGTCGGCGACCGGCTCGCCCCGATCCCCGCCAGCGACTACGCCAACTTCGTGCCGCATGCACCTGCCAAGCCGCTTGCCGGACAAGTCGTCCAGGTCTATGGCGACGGCCTGATCGCTGGCCAGCACCAGGTGGTTTCCATCAACCGCGGCAACGCCGACGGTCTGGAGCGCGGCCATGTGCTCGCCGTGTTGCGCGATGGCATGCGTGCCGTCGACACCACCGGCAGCCGACCCGAACCGATCAAGCTGCCGGACGAGCGCCACGGCCTGATGATGGTGTTCCGGGTATTCGACCGCGTGTCCTACGCGCTGGTTCTGCAGGTGCAGCAGCCGGTGCAGGCTGGCGACCGCTTCGCCCAGCCCTGACGGCCCGCGGGCCGCTACGGCAGGCGGCGCATGAGCGCGCCCGACGACCTCGACGCCTGGCTGCGTCTGCTGCGCACGCCCGGACTGTCGCGCGCGGCCGCACGGCGCCTGCTCGCCGCCTTCGGCTCGCCCGAGGCCGCACTGTCGGCGCCGCCGTCTGCGCTCGCAGGGCTGGTCGATCCCGCATTGGCGACGGCCCTGCGCGCGGCAGATGCGAACCACCCGGATGCCTGCTCGGCCGTGCGCACGTGGCTGGCCGACGGCCCGGCACGGCACGTCCTGACGCTGGCCGATGCGGGCTACCCCCGTACGCTGTTGGAGACACCCGACCCGCCGCTGCTGCTGTATGCGCAAGGCCGACTCGACGCGCTGCAGGCACCTGCACTGTCCATCGTCGGCAGCCGCAACCCGACGCCGCAGGGCCTGCAGAACGCGCGCGACTTCTCCGCGCACCTGGCGCGCTCGGGCCTGGTCATCGTGTCGGGTCTGGCCCTGGGCATCGACGGTGCCGCGCATGAGGGCGCACTGGCAGCCGATGGCCTCACGGTGGCCGTGATGGGCACCGGGCCGGACCGAATCTATCCGGCGCGCCATCGCGAGCTTGCGCACCGCATCGTCGAGCACGGCGTGCTGCTGACGGAGTTCGAGCCGGGCGCACCGCCGCTGGCACCGCACTTCCCGCAGCGAAACCGGCTGATCGCAGGTCTGGCGCGAGGCACGCTGGTCGTCGAGGCTGCGTTGGCCTCGGGGTCGCTCTCCACGGCACGGGCCGCCACCGATGCCGGCCGCGAGGTGTTCGCGATACCGGGTTCCATCCACGCACCGCAGTCACGCGGCTGCCACTGGCTGATCAAGCAAGGGGCTAAGCTGGTCGAATCGGCCGATGACGTGCTCGGCGAAATCGACTGGCGCGCGCGGCCGCAGGCTGCGCAGCGGGCGGCCCTGTCCACCGGCACCCAGGACTCCCTGCTCGAGGCGATGGGCCATGACCCGGTGACGCTCGACGCGCTGGCTGCGCGCACCGGGGAGCCGGCGGCCGCCTTGGGAGCGCGTCTGCTGGAGTTGGAACTCGAGGGCCATGTCGCGCGCCTGCCAGGCGGTCTGTTCCAGCGTCAGGGGCTCGGCTGAGGGCTCCATGGCCGCAGGGCCCCCTGCGGTATAGTGGATCGATGTTCGATGTGCTGGTCTATCTCTACGAGAACTACTGGCGTCCTGACGCCTGCCCTGACCACGCGCAACTGACCAAGAAACTGGCGGCCGCCGGCTTCGAAAGCGACGAGATCGAGGAAGCCTTGTGCTGGCTCGACGGATTGGCGGGTGCGGCGCAGAGCTGCAGCGGGCGGCAGGGCGACACGGCCGTTCGCATCTACACCCGCGACGAGCACGAGCGCCTGGGCGAGGAGTCCATCGGCTTCGTCAGCTTCCTCGAGTCTGCCGGCGTGCTGCCCCCGCCGATGCGTGAAATGGTGATCGACCGCGCCATGGCCGTCGGCGATGCCCCGGTCGAACTCGATGACCTCAAGATCATCGTGCTGATGGTGTTCTGGAGCTTGGGCGCGGAACCCGACGCGCTGATCCTCGACGAGCTGTTCGTCGCGCCCGAGGAACGCGTCGTCCATTAGACGCGCCGCGCGCGCCGAGCCCGAAGCGCAATCCCGGCCCCGCGGTGGCGCCGTGCGCGCTCAGTTCAGCAATCGAGCCGGATCGGCATCGAGCTTGGCGAGCGCGGTGCGCGTGGCCCGCACCGTGAGCGCCTCGTCCTGCGCGGGCAGCAGCAAGCCCGCCTGCAGGAAGGACGCGAGACGGTGCTGCTCGAACAGCAGGCAACGCCCGCCCGGCGTCACGAACAGCGAGAGGTGGCGCTGCTTGCCCTGCCAGGCCAGTTGCACCGGCTCGGTCGTGCCGCCGTATTCCAGCATGTACCAGCTGCCCACCTGCAGCTCGCGCGCCCAGGCCACCATGGCCGGCGTCGGCATCGAGCCGCCTTCGCTGACGACCTCCAGCGCGTTGGAGTCGTCGCCCGAGAGATCGCTCATCAAGGTCTGGTCGAGCTCGACGTCGGTGGCCGAGGGCAGCAGTTCCTCCAGCGCCTCGAGGCGCTCGCGCAGCTCCTCGAGGCGCTCGGCCGGGATCGCGGCCGCCTTGGCACTGAAGGCTGCGGCCAGCGACTCGTTCAGGGCCTGGATGTGCTGGTCACGCTTGTCCGACGGCACGCCTGCCGTCTCCATCCCCTCGCGCAACTTCTTGAGCAAGGGCGGCAGCTTGCGGATCACCTCGGCGCGCTCCTCGCGCGTGACCTTGGCGCCTGCGGACCAGATCAGGTCGGCGGCCGCCGCACGCATGGCCTTCGTGGCCTCGCTCAGCTTGCCGTGGCGCACGGCCGCCACGGCCATCACGTCCGCCCACACCTGGAACAGGAACTGGCGCACGCCTTCCTGCACCGGCACCTTTTCCAGCATCTTGCGCAGTTCGATCGTGTACTGCACCGCGAGCGTCTCGCGCTGCTCGACCTGCTGCGCCAGCGACACGCCCTTGCGCGTGGCTTCGTTCTCGCTCTTGAAGTAGTTCTCCAGGAAGCGCTCGAACTCGGTGAGCACCGTCTGGAACACGCGCCGTCCGGTGTCCGGGTAGGCCTCCACCACCTGGACGATGCGCTTGATCTCGGTCTCGAGCGCGCTGCTGACCGCGCGCGCCGAGGCGTCGAATCCCATGACGCACGATCCCATGCGGTCGATCAGGCGCCGCGCCGGGTGGTCGATGGTGGCGAAGAAGTCCGGTTCGCCCACCGCCACGCGCAGCACGGGCATCTGCAGGCGCGCAAACCACACGCGCACCGACGGCGGAATGCGCTCTTCGGTCAGGATGCTCTGGAACAACAAGGCCACGATCTCGATCGTGGCGCGCTCGACCGGCGTCTCGGCGGCCCTCTTGAGGGCCTGCTTGCGCGCCTGGAGCTCTTCCAGCAGTGCGGGAGACACCGTCGGCGCATGACCCTCGGCCGCCTCCTGCTGCTCCATTCGGCGCTGGAAGTTCTGCTGCGCCTGGCCGATGGCGCCGACCAGCGCCGGGGACACCGTGCGGTCTCCGGCGTGTGCCGTGTCGCCGAAGGCCGGGACCTGGCGCGCCACTGCCTTGGTCAAGCGTTCCAGCACCCCGACGGCTTGCTCGTGGCCGGGCGTGGCGCCGAGGCCGGCGCCCGCGCGCGTCATCAGGCGCGTCTCCTCGCCCACCTGCCCTGAGTACGCAGACGCCGCGCCCCCCCGGCCGCGCTTGATCAGCGGCCGCAGGTCGATGTCGGGCAGCACCCGCTGCGACACCAGCCAGCGGTTCACCTCGTGGTAGGCCTCCTGCACCAGGTGCCCGAACTCCTCGTGCAGGACGGACTGCACGGCACGCAAGCCGGCATCACCGAGCCCGGCCTGGCTCCAAGCGTCGACGACGAAACGCGCGAGCACGTGGGCTCGCAGCAGGTCGTTCGGGTCCAGTTCCTCGCGTCGCTCCAGCAGCGCCACGCGCGTACGCAAATCGGTGAATTCCCAGTTGGCGACGTCGGTGATCGCCAGCGCCAGCCGCGAAGCCGTGATCTCGCGCTCGATCGTCGCGTCGTCGACGAGCGACAGCTTGCTGGCCGCGGCCAGGCCGCCGCTCGGCCCACCGGCATCGCCCGCGGCGGTCTGCGTCCCGAAACGCAGCGCATGCTGCAATGCCGCCACGATGCCCTGGTGCCACGCCACCCCCCTGGACCTCAGGTCGGCGGCCACCTCGCGAAGGGCCTGCACGGCCCCTGCATCGGTGCCCAGCGTGCGCTCCGGCGCACTTGCCCACTGCCCCACGGCACTGACCAGCACCGGGAGACCCTTGACGAGTTCCTCGGTGTAGAGCCGACGGGCCTCGTAGGGCAAGCCGACCTGGTCACCGAGTGTCGCCATGAGTGCTGCTGGATGTAACGCTGCGGCGCCGACTCTACACCAGGGCGTGGGGCCTCAGACCACCGCACCCGCGTTCGGATCGTTCGGATCGGACTCCTTCGAGGAAGCCTTCACGAGGTCCTCGCGCTTGACGCGCAGCCACATCACGATGGCTGCCGCCACGAACACCGACGAGTAGATGCCGAACAGGATGCCGATGGTCAGCGCAAGCGCGAAGTAGTGCAGCGTCGGGCCGCCAAAGATCAGCATCGCCACCACCATCATCAGCGTGCTGCCGTGGGTGATGATCGTGCGGCTGATGGTCGAGGTGATCGCATGGTCGATCACCTGCTCGGTCTCCATCTTGCGGAACTTGCGGAAGGCCTCGCGCACGCGGTCGAAGATCACCACCGACTCGTTGACGGAGTAGCCCAGCACGGCCAGCACCGCGGCCAGCACCGCGAGCGAGAACTCCCACTGGAAGAAGGCGAAGAAGCCCAGGATGATGACCACGTCGTGCAGGTTGGCGATGATCCCGGCCACCGAGAACTTCCACTCGAAGCGGAACGCCAGGTAGATCATGATGCCCAGCACCGTGACGCCCAGCGCCAGGGCGCCGTCGCGCGCCAGCTCCGAGCCGACCGACGGGCCCACGAACTCGGTGCGCGAGAGCTTCAGCGGCTCGGCCCCTGCGGCATTGCTGCACGACGGGCGGCTCACCTGCTCGCCCTGCGGGGTGGTGTACTGCTTGGTGGCCACGCTGCCCGATTCGGCCTTGCACAGGGCTTCGAACACGCGCGCGGCGTCCTCGCTCTGCTTGACGTTGCCCCGCACCGGCACGCGCACCATCAGATCGCGCGAGGTGCCGAACTTCTGCACCTGAACCTCGCCGAAGCCGAGCGACTCGACGGTGCTGCGCGCACGGCCGATGTCGGCGGTCTGCGCGTACTCGACCTCGATCACGGTGCCGCCCTTGAACTCGATCGACAGGTGCAGGCCGCGCGTGACCAGGAAGAACACGGCGAGTGCGAAGGTGATGAACGAGATGACGTTCAGCACCAGCGCATAGCGCATGAACGGG
The DNA here is from genome assembly GCA_035716845.1 of Burkholderiaceae bacterium. Taxonomy (GTDB): domain Bacteria; phylum Pseudomonadota; class Gammaproteobacteria; order Burkholderiales; family Burkholderiaceae_C; genus CADEEN01. The sequence continues at coordinate 2,365 of DASTJE010000142.1, read as the reverse complement.
ATGTCGCGACGGATGCGAAAGAATTCCATGAGTCCTGCTCCCGCCTCAGGCCTCTTCGGCCGCCGGCTTGGCCACGTCGCCGTCGGGCCGCCACACCTGGCCGATCGACACCGACTTCAGCCGCTTCTGGCGCCCGTACCACAGGTTGACCAGCCCGCGCGAGAACATCACCGCGGAGAACATCGAGGTCAGGATGCCCAGGCAGTGCACCACCGCGAAGCCACGCACCGGCCCCGATCCGAACGCCAGCAGCGCGATGCCGGCGATCAGCGTGGTGACGTTGGAATCGAGGATGGTGCCCCAGGCGCGCTCATAGCCGGCGGCGATGGCCGCCTGCGGCGGCGCGCCGGCGCGCAGCTCCTCGCGCACGCGCTCGTTGATCAGCACGTTGGCGTCGATCGCCATGCCCAGCGTGAGCGCGATGGCCGCGATGCCGGGCAGCGTGAGCGTGGCCTGCAGCATCGACAGCACCGCCACCAGCAGCAGCAGGTTGAAGCCGAGCGCCAGCGTGGAGAACACGCCGAAGAGCGCGTAGTACACGCACATGAAGAGCGCGATGGCGGCAAAGCCGTAGGTCACGCTGGCAAAACCCTTGGCGATGTTCTCGGCGCCCAGGCTCGGACCGATGGTCTTCTCTTCGATGATCTCCATCGGCGCCGCCAGCGAACCGGCGCGCAGCAGCAGCGCGGTGTCGGTGGCCTCGGTCGAGGTCATGCGGCCCGAGATCTGGAAGCGCTGCCCGAGTTCGCTGCGGATCACGGGCGCGGTGATGACCTCGCCCTTGCCCTTCTCGAACAGCAGGATCGCCATGCGCTTGCCGACGTTCTCGCGCGTGACGTCGCGCATGATGCGCGCGCCCTTGCTGTCCACCGTGAGGTCGACCTTGGGCTCCTGCGTCTGGCTGTCGAAGCCGGGCTGCGCGTCGGTCAGGCTGTCGCCGGTGAGCACCACCTGGCGGAAGACGATGACGGGCTGGCCGCCGCGCTCGACGTAGCGCTCGCTGCCGAACGGCACCGGTCCGGCGCCGCGCTCGGCGGCCTTGGCCTCGGCGCTCTCGTTGACCATGCGCAGCTCGAGCGTCGCGGTGCGGCCGATGATGTCCTTGGCGCGCGCGGTGTCCTGCACGCCCGGCAGCTGCACCACCACGCGGTCCGCGCCCTGCTGCTGGATCACCGGCTCGCTGGTGCCGAGTTCGTTGACGCGGTTGTGCAGCGTCGTGATGTTCTGCTTGAGCGCCTGCTCCTGCACCCGAAACGCGGCGTCCGGCTTGAGCGTGCCGCGCAGCTTGAACTCGTTGCCTTCGGCCGAGTCGGCCCAGGTCATGTCGGGCACCTGGTCGACCAGCAGGTTGCGCGCCGCCGTCAGCGTGGCTGCATCGCGGAAGCGCACCTCCACCGCGTTGCCGTCGCGCGTGATGCCGCTGTGGCGGATGTTCTTGTCGCGCAGCAGGGTGCGCATGTCGCCGGTGATGGCCTCGGCCTTCTTCGTCAGCGCCGCCTTCATGTCGACCTGCATCAGGAAGTGCACGCCGCCGCGCAGGTCCAGCCCCAGGTACATCGGCAGCGCACCGATGCCGGCCATCCACGCGGGCGAGCGCGACAGCAGGTTCAGCGCCACGATGTAGCTGGGGTCGGCCGGATCGGGGTTGAGCGCCTTGGCGATCGCGTCCTTGGCCTTGAGCTGGGTGTCGGTGTCGCCGAAGCGAGCCTTGATCGACTGGCCCTCGAACTGCACGAAGTCGGGTTTGACCGCGGCGGCAGCGAGCGCCTGCTCGACTCGCGCCACCAGCGCGGCGTCGATCTTGACCGTGGCCTTGCCGCTGGACACCTGGACGGCGGGCGCCTCGCCGTAGAAGTTGGGTGCGGTGTAGAGCAACCCGACGACGAGCGCGACCGCGAGGATCGCGTACTTCCACCAGGGGTAGCGGTTCATGCAGATTCCTTCATGCGGCCGGCAGCCGCAGCCTCAGGGCCGCGTCGCTCGTGCGGCGCAGCGGGCGGCGGCAACGCGCCCCCGCCTGGGGGCGCTCATTTTCCGAACGTGCCCTTGGGCAGCACCTGGATCACCGAGGGCCGCTGCACCTGCAGCTCGACCCCGTTTGCCACCTCGACGTGCACGTAGGACTCGCCCATCTTGGAGATGCGGCCGAGCACGCCGCCGGCGATCACGACCTCGTCGCCCTTGGCGAGCGCGTCGATCATCGCCTTGTGCTCCTTCTGCTTCTTCATCTGCGGGCGGATCATGATGAAATACAGCACCACGAACATCAGCAGCAGCGGCAGGAAGCTCATCAGCGAGTCGGTCCCACTGGGCGCGGCGGCAGGGGCGGTCTGGGCGAATGCGGCGGAAATGAACACGGACGTAT
>DASTJE010000141.1:0-24796 GCA_035716845.1 Burkholderiaceae bacterium | reverse complement strand
AGCTGCCGGTAATGCGCGGTGACGTTCTTCACCGTCGCCATGTCCTTGTAGCGGCCCTCGATCTTGAAGCTGCGGATGCCCGCGTCGACCAGCGCCTCCAGGTTGGCGCTCTGGTCGTTGTCCTTCAGGCTGAGCACGTGCCTGTCGTGCGCGACGACGCGGCCGGCCGCATCGGTCACGGTGAACGCCTGGCGGCACTCCTGCGAGCAGCTGCCCCGGTTGGCGCTGCGGCCGGTGAGCGCATGGCTGATGAAGCACTGGCCGCTGTAGGCCACGCACAGCGCGCCGTGGACGAAGAACTCCAGCGTGGCGTGCCGCACCTCGGCGGCGACGGCGCGGATCTGCCCCAGGTCGAGCTCGCGCGCCAGCACCATCTGCGAGAAGCCCACGTCCTGCAGGAAGCGCGCCTTGTCGGGCGTGCGGATGTCGGTCTGCGTGCTGGCGTGCAGCTGGATCGGCGGCAGGTCGAGCTCGAGCAGCCCCATGTCCTGCACGATCAGCGCGTCGGCGCCGGCCTCGTGCAGCTGCCAGGCCAGGCGGCGCGCACCTTCGAGCTCGTCGTCGCGCAGGATCGTGTTGACGGTGACGAAGATGCGCGTGCCGAAGCGGTGGGCGTGGCGCACGAGGCGCTCGATGTCGGCCACGCTGTTGCTGGCCTTGTCGCGTGCGCCGAAGCCGGGTCCGCCGATGTACACCGCGTCGGCGCCATGGTTGACCGCCTCGATGCCGATGTCGGCATCGCGGGCGGGGGCGAGCAGTTCGAGCTGCGGACGCGGCATGGGTCGGGAGTGTACGGAGCGACTCAGCCGGCCAGCGCCTGGCGCCGCCAGGCGGCCGGCGCCTGCCCGGCCAGGCGCTGGAAGAAGCGCGTGAAGTAGGCGGCGTCGGCGAAGCCCAGGCCGAGCGCGATCTGCTTGACGCCCATCGTCGTGTAGGCGAGTTCGCGCTTGGCCTCGAGCACGACGCGTGCGTGCAGCACCTCGAGCGCGCTGCGTCCGAGCACGCGCTGGCACACGCGGTTGAGCTGGGTCGGCGTGATGGCCAGCGCCGCCGCGCAGTCGGCCATCGAAGGCTGCTCGCGGAAGCGCTGATCCACCAGCGCGCGGTAGCGCTCGACGTGGCGCTGCGCGCGCGGGGCGGCTGCCGTGCCGGCCGGGGCGGCGCCCGGGGGCAGGCGCGCCACCGCCAGCAGCAGCTGCTGCAGCGCGGCGTCGAGCGCGAGGCCGCGCCATGGGCGCCGGTGGTGGAACTCCTCCTGCAGCGTGCTGCCGGCGCGCTGCAGCGCACGCGCATGCTCGGGCCGCAGCGCCGCCAGGCGCAGCGCGAACACCGGGGCCGCCAGCGCGCCGTCGTGCCCGAGCACGCGGCGTGCCTGCGCCTCGGCGATGGTGGTGACGAAGCCCTCGACGCCGGGGTCGAAGCGAAAGCCGTGCACCGCCAGGGGCGGCACCGTCACCAGGCAGGGGCCGCGCATGGCGTGGCCCGCGCCTTCGAGCAGGGCCGCGCCCTGGCCGCGCCGCATGTACAGAATTTGCAGCAACCCGACGTGTCGGTGGGGTCGGATCTCCCAGTCGTGGCGGGCGCTGCGCTCGGCGATCGACTCGCAGTGCAGCGAGTCGAGCCCCTCGACCGCGTCCGGCTCGCCGTAGAGGGCGTAGGTGGGCAGCGGGCGGACCGGGCGGGCTGCAGGCATGATGTTCGAATTGTGCAATCCAAGGTCCGATCCGTCCATTGAGCGCCGCGCCGCGCCGGCCTACGCTGCGCGGCGTCTGTTCGCTCCAGGAGACACCCCATGCGCACCCAGGTCGTCATCGTCGGCGCCGGCCCCTCGGGCCTGCTGCTGGGCCAGCTGCTGCACAAGGCCGGCATCGACAACGTGATCCTCGAGCGCCAGACCGGCGCCTACGTGCTCGGGCGCATCCGCGCCGGCGTGATCGAGCAGGTGTGCATCGACCTGCTCGACGAGGCCGGCGTGGGCGAACGCATGCACCGCGAGGGTCTGGTGCACCACGGCTTCGAGCTGCTGTTCGACGGCACGCGCCATCGCGTCGACATGCACGGCCTGACCGGCGGCAAGAGCGTGATGGTCTACGGGCAGACCGAGCTGACGCGCGACCTGATGGACGCGCGCGCCGTGCTCGGCCTGCCCACGGTGTACGAGGCGCACGAGGTGTCGGTGCACGAGTTCGACGGCACGCGGCCGCGCGTGCGCTACGTCAAGGACGGCGTGGCGCACGAGATCGAGTGCGACTTCATTGCCGGCTGCGACGGCTTCCACGGCGTGTGCCGCGCCAGCGTGCCGCGCAGCGCGATCACCGAGTTCGAGAAGGTGTATCCGTTCGGGTGGCTGGGGCTGCTGGCGGACACGCCGCCGGTCAACGAGGAACTCATCTATGTCAACAGCGCGCGCGGCTTCGCGCTGTGCTCGATGCGCAGCCGCACGCGCAGCCGCTACTACCTGCAGGTGCCGCTGACCGACCAGCTCGAGGCGTGGACCGACGCCGCGTTCTGGCAGGAGCTGCGCCTGCGACTGGACGAGGAGGGCAAGCGGCGCCTGGTGACCGGGCCCTCGATCGAGAAGAGCATCGCGCCGCTGCGCAGCTTCGTGACCGAGCCGATGCGCTTCGGTCGCCTGTTCCTGGCCGGCGACGCCGCGCACATCGTCCCGCCCACCGGCGCCAAGGGCCTCAACCTGGCGGCCACCGACGTCAAGTACCTCTCGCAGGCCTTCATCGAGCATTACCGCGAGCGCAGCGATGCCGGCATCGACCACTACTCGCGGCGCTGCCTGGCCCGCGTGTGGAAGGCCGAGCGTTTCTCGTGGTGGTTCACGACGCTGATGCACCGCTTCCCGGAGGACAGCGCGATCGCGGCCAGGTTCCAGCACGCCGAGCTCGACTACCTGATGCGCTCGGAGGCCGGCGCGCGCACCATCGCCGAGAACTACGTCGGCCTGCCGCTGGAGTTCAACGACTGAGGGAAACTCCGTTCGAGCGGCGCCGTGCCCGCCGCGCGCTTTGGAGCCGAACGGATGGATCTGCAACTCAAGGACAGGACGGCGCTGGTGACCGGCGCCTCGGTGGGCATCGGGCGCGGCATCGCGCTGGCGCTGGCGGCCGAGGGCGTTCGGCTGGCGATCACGGCGCGCCGCGCCGACAAGCTCGAGGAGGTCGCCGAGGCCGTCGTCGCCGCCGGCGGCGTGCGCCCGCTGCTGATCGAGCAGGACATGGTAGCCGAGGACGCCGCGCCGCGCCTGGCCGAGGCGGCCGTGCGCGGGCTGGGCCGCGTGGACATCCTGGTCAACAACGCCGGCGGCTCGCGCAGCTTCAAGGACCTGCACGTCAGCGAGGCGCAGTGGCAGGAGGCGATCACGCTGAACTTCCACCGCCCGCGCCAGCTCGGCGATGCGCTGATCGACCAGATGATCGAGCGCCGCTGGGGCCGCGTCATCAACATCACGGGCAAGAGCGAGCCCGAGCACATCAACGGCGCGTTCTGCGCCAAGGCGGGCCTGCACAGCTGGGCCAAGGGCCTGTCGCGCATGGTGGGCAGGTTCGGCATCACGGTGAACTGCATCCCGCCGGGGCGCATCCACTCCGAGCAGATCTACCGCAACTACACGCCCGAGTACCGCCAGTGGCAGTGCGAGCACGAGATCCCGATGGGCCGCTACGGCGAGCCGGAGGACCTGGCGAACCTCGTATGCTTCCTGGCGAGCCCCAAGGCCAGCTACATCACCGGCGCCGTGATCCCGGTGGACGGCGGCCTGCGGCGCTACCAGTTCTGAGGCCCCGAGGAGACACCGCCATGACCCGCCTGACCCGCCGTACCGCGCTGGCCGCCGCCGCGCTGGCGCTGCCCACGTTCCCGTTCGCGCAGAGCGCCTGGCCCCGGCAGTCGGTGCGCTTCGTCGTGCCCTTCGCCCCCGGCGGCACGAGCGAAATCGTCGCGCGCACCGTGGCGCAGGAGCTCAGCAAGCAGCTCGGCCAGACGGTCTACGTCGACAACAAGGGCGGCGGCGCCGGCGTGCCGGCGATGACCGAGGTGGCCAAGGCCGCGCCCGACGGCCACACCCTCATCCTCGGCCACGTGGGCTCGCTGTGCGTGCACCCGCTGATCTTCAACAACCTGCAGTACGACGTGAACAAGGACTTCCTGCCGGTGACGCTGCTGGCGCGGGTGCCCAACCTGTTCGCGATCCACCCGGACGTGCCGGCCAAGGACTTCGCCGAGTTCGTGGCCTACGCCAAGCGCAACCCCGGCAAGCTGGACTACGGCTCGGCGGGCAACGCCAGCGCCGGGCACCTGGCGATGGAGTACCTCAAGCTGGTGACGGGCATGTTCATGACGCACATCCCGTACCGCGGCACGGGGCCGCAGCTCACCGACCTGCTGGCCGGGCGCACGCACGCCACCAGCGCGGGCCTGCCGGCGCTGCTGCCGCACATCAAGGCCGGCAAGCTGCGCGCCATCGCGGTGGGCACCGCGCAGCGCCTGCCTCAGCTGCCCGACGTGCCCACCGTGGCGGAGATGGGATTCAAGGACTTCGAGACCTCGCAGTGGTACGGCATCCTGGTGCCGGCCGGCACGCCGCGCGAAGTCGTCAAGCGCCTGCAGGAGGAGTCGCTCAAGGCGCTCAAGAGCAGTGCGGTGACGGCGCGCTTCGTCAACGACGGCGCCTTCGGCGGCGGCGGTCCGCCGGAGGAGTTCGCGGCCTTCATCGCGCAGCAGCAGAAGACCTGGACCGACGTGGTCAGGCGCGCCGGCATCAAACCCGATTGATGCTCGATGTGCTCGTCATCGGCGGCGGCAACGCCGCGCTGTGCGCGGCGCTGACCGCGCGCGAGGCCGGCGCCTCGGTGCTGATGCTGGAGGCGGCGCCGCGCGAGTGGCGCGGCGGCAACTCGATGCACACCCGCAACCTGCGCTGCATGCACGACGCACCCGAGGACGTGCTGACCGAGGCCTACCCGGAGGAGGAGTTCTGGCAGGACCTGCGCAAGGTCACCGCCGGCCGCACCGACGAGGCGCTGGCGCGCCGGGTGATCCGCGAGTCGGCGCGCGTGCGGCCCTGGATGCGGCGCCACGGCGTGCATTTCCAGCCCTCGCTGTCGGGCACCCTGCACCTGTCGCGCACCAATGCCTTCTTCATGGGCGGCGGCAAGGCCCTGGTCAACGCCTACTACCGCAGTGCCCAGGCGCTGGGCGTGCAGGTGCGCTACGACGCGCCGGTGGCGCGGATCGAACTGGCGGGCCCGCGTTTCGTCGCCGCGCAGCTCGACAACGGCGAGCGCATCACCGCGCGCGCCTGCGTGGTGGCCAGCGGCGGCTTCGAGAGCAACCGCGAGTGGCTGCGAGAGGCCTGGGGCTGCAACGAGCGCGGCGAGTGGCCGGCCGACCGCTTCCTGATCCGCGGCACCCGCTTCAACCAGGGCGTGCTGCTGAAGGACCTGATCGCCCAGGGGGCCGACGCGGTGGGCGACGCGACCCAGGCGCACATGGTGGCCATCGACGCGCGCGCGCCGCTGTACGACGGCGGCATCTGCACGCGCGTGGACTGCGTGTCGCTGGGCATCGTCGTCAACCGCGACGGCGAGCGCTTCTACGACGAGGGCGAGGACTTCTGGCCCAAGCGCTACGCGATCTGGGGCCGCCTGGTGGCGCTGCAGCCGCAGCAGCTGGGCCATTCGGTGATCGACGCCAAGGCGGTGGGCCGCTTCATGCCGCCGGTGTTTCCCGGCGCACGCGCCGACACGCTGGAGGACCTGGCGCGCCAGCTCGGCGTGCCCGTCGAGCGCTTCGTGGCCACGGTGCGGGCGTTCAACGCGGCGTGCCGTCCCGGCACCTTCGACCACGCGCGGCTCGACGACTGCGCCACCGAGGGCCTCGTGCCGCCGAAGACGCACTGGGCGCGGCCGCTCGACACGCCACCGTTCCACGGCTACACGCTGCGGCCGGGGGTGACCTTCACCTACCTGGGCCTTCGGAGCGACGCCTTCGCGGGCGTGCACTTCGGCGGCCAGCGCAGCGACAACCTGTTCGCCGCCGGCGAGGTGATGGCCGGCAACGTGCTCGGGCAGGGCTACACCGCCGGCGTGGGCATGACCATCGGCACCGTCTTCGGACGCATCGCCGGCGCGTCGGCCGCGGCGGCGGCGGACCGAGCCGCGGGAGGGCGACGTGCTGCCGCTTGAGCGCCTGGTCGCGCAGGCCGCGGCCGACGCCGGTGCCGCGGCGCCCGAGGCCGAGGTGCAGCGCGTGCTGCAGATCTGCAATGCCTGCCGCTATTGCGAAGGCTTCTGCGCGGTGTTCCCGGCCATGACGCGGCGGCTCGAGTTCCCGCTCGGCGACGTGCACTACCTGGCCAACCTGTGCCACCACTGCGGCGCCTGCCTGCACGCCTGCCAGTACGCGCCGCCGCACGACTTCGGTGTCAACGTGCCGCGGGCGATGGCCAGGGTGCGCGATCGCACCTACGCCGTGCATGCCTGGCCGGCATCGCTGGGGCGGCTCTACGAGCACCAGGGCGCGACCTTGGCGGTGGCGCTGGTGCTCGGGCTGGCGCTCGTGCTGGCACTGACCCTGTGGCACCTGGGTGGCGTCGCCGCCCTGTGGCGCGTGCCCGGCGCCGCCGGCTTCTACGAGGTGCTGCCGCACGGCCTGATGGTGAGCCTGTTCGCGCCGGTGTTCGCCTTCGCGCTGCTGGCACTGGGCGTGGGCGTGGCGCGCTTCTGGCGCGGCGCGGTGCCGCAGGCGCGCGGTGCGGGCGCTGACGCCGTGGCCGAGGCGGCGCGCGACGTGCTGAGCCTGAAGTACCTCGACGGCGGGCACGGTCAGGGCTGCCACAACGAGGACGACGCCTGGACGCTGGCGCGCCGGCGCGCCCACCATGCCGCGTTCTACGGTTTCGCACTGTGTTTCGCCGCCACCGGCGTGGCCACGCTCTACCACTACGGGCTCGGATGGCCGGCGCCGTACGGCTGGACGAGCCTGCCCAAGCTGCTTGGCGTGAGCGGTGGCCTGGCGCTGCTGGCGGGATGCGCGGGCCTGTGGTGGCTGAACCGGCGCCGCCATCCGCTGCACGCGCTGCCCGAGCAGCGCACGCTGGACCGCGGCTTCATCGCGCTGCTCGCCCTCACGGCCGCCAGCGGCCTGCTGCTGGCGGCGGCACGCACGACGCCGGCGGTGCCCGTGCTGCTGTGCCTGCACCTGGGCGCCGTGCTGGCGCTCTTCCTGACCCTGCCCTACGGCAAGTTCGCCCACGCCGTCTACCGCAGTGCGGCGCTGCTCAAGTGGGCCCTCGAGAAGCGCCAGCCGCTCGGCCTCTCGCTCGGCGGCGAGTAGGCGGCCGGGGCGAGCGCCCTGGGACATTCCCCAATTTCACCCATGTTCGGAGCGGGTACTGACTTCAGGCATTACTTTCAATGCTCGAAGCATGTCTTTGTTTTTAGTGGCTTTCGGCGTTTCGAGTTGCCTCAAATTGCATCTCTAAGTACTTGATTTGATTGAACTTTCCGGCGCGGCACGTTGACCGGGGGGCGGGCCTCCGCTACAGTGGGGAAAAGTGCAGTTTTGTGGGGCAAGCGGGGCGCTGTGTCGGAATTCGTGTTCCAGGGTGGGGCGGGGCTGGTGCTCGACGGCAAGGGCCGCATGAGCGTGCCTGCACGGCATCGCGAGGTGCTCAAGGCCGTGGCCGACGACCGCCTGACCCTCACCAAGCACCCCAAGCGCTGCCTGCTGATCTTTCCGCGCCCGGCCTGGGAGGCCTTCCGCGCCAAGCTGCTGGCGCTGCCGATGTCGGCCGAGGACTGGCGCCGCATCTTCCTGGGCAGCGCGATGGACGTCGAGATCGACGGCGCCTCGCGCGTGCTGGTGCCGCCCGAGTTGCGCGAGTGGGCCGGCATCGAGCGCGAGGTGCTGCTGCTGGGCATGGGCTCGCGCTTCGAGCTGTGGGACAGGGTGCGCCACGACGCGCACGAGGCCACCGTGCTGGCCGCCGGCATGCCCGACGTGCTGCGCGACCACGTGATGTGAGCGCACGGTGAGCGACGCGACATGGCAGCACACCACCGTCCTCCTGCACGAAGCCGTCGAGGCGGTGCTGACGTCGCCCGACGGGGTCTACGTGGACGGGACATTCGGTCGCGGCGGGCACTCGCGTGCGCTGCTGGCGCGACTGTCGCCTCGGGGGCGGCTGATCGCGCTCGATCGCGACCCGGAGGCGGTGGCCGCTGCCGCCACCGGTGCCACGCGGGTCGACGACCCGCGTTTTTCCATCCATCACGCCAACTTCGCGCAGATGGGCGAGGTGCTGGCGGCGCTGGGCCTGGCGCAGGTGCAGGGCGTGCTGCTCGACCTGGGCGTGAGCTCGCCGCAGATCGACAACCCGGTGCGCGGCTTCTCGTTCCGGCACGACGCGCCGCTGGACATGCGCATGGATCCGACCCGCGGCGAGAGTGCCGCGGATTTTCTGGCCCGCGCCGACGTGCGCACCCTGGCTGAGGTCATCCGCGACTATGGCGAAGAACGGTTTGCTCAACCGATTGCAAAGGCGCTTGTGGCTCGGCGCGAAAGCGGGCACCCCATTCGCACCACCCTCGAGCTTTCCCAGCTCGTGGCTCGTGCGGTCCGCACCCGCGAAGCGGGCCAGGACCCTGCAACGCGCACGTTTCAGGCTCTTCGGATTTTCGTCAACGCCGAGCTTGAAGCCCTCGAGCAGGGGCTGAGCGCGGCGCTCGACCTGCTCGCTGCCCAGGGCCGCCTTGCCGTGATCGCCTTCCATTCGCTCGAGGACCGCATCGTCAAGACCTTCATCGCGCGCGAAAGCCGCGACGAGGTCGACCGCCGCGCGCCCTTCGCGCCGCCGCGCGCGCTGCGACTGAAGGCGCTGGGACGCATCCGCCCGGGCGAGGCCGAGGTGCGGGCCAACCCGCGCGCGCGCTCGGCGGTGCTGCGCGTGGCCGAGCGCACCGCGACGGCATGAAGGCGGTGAACGTGGTGCTCGCCGTGGCCCTGATCGCCAGCAGCCTCTACCTCGTGCGCACCGCGCACGAGTCGCGCCGCCTGTTCGCCGAGCTCGACCGTGCGCGCAACGAGGCCGCCCGGCTCGAGGCCGACGCCAAGCGCCTGGACGCCGAGCGCCAGGCCGCGGCCACCAACCTGCGCGTGGAGCGCACGGCGCGCGAGCGTCTGGCGATGCGCGCGGCCACGCCGGCGGTCACCGTGTACGTGAACGACGCCGCGTCGGCGCCGGCCTCGGGGGCGGCGCGATGAGCGCACGGCGCGGAGGTCGCCCTTGAGCCTGTTCGAGCGCACAGGCCGTCCGGCCGCCGGTGCCGTGCACCGCGCGAGCCACCGCGGTGTCAACTACGCCACCAGCCCGCTGCTGGCGTCCAAGACGCCGCCGTGGCGCAGCAAGTTCCTCGTCGCGCTGGTGGGCCTGGGCTCGTGCGTGCTGGTCGCCCGCGCGCTGATGATCCAGATCGTCGACAACCGCTTCTACCTCGACCAGGGCGAGAAGCGTTACGCCCACGAGCTCGACCTGCCCGCCAGCCGCGGACGCGTCGTCGACCGCCATGGCGCCCTGCTGGCCACCAGCATCGCCGTGCCGTCGATCTGGGCCATCCCGAAGGACGTGCAGGCCACGCGCGAGCAGAGGCGCGAGCTGGCGCGCCTGCTGGGCATGGCGCCCGCCGAGGTCGACAAGAAGCTCGGCGACGCCGACGCGCGCTTCGCCTGGATCAAGCGCCAGGTCGACGAGCCGGTGTGGCAGCAGGTCAAGGCGCTGGGCATCAAGGGGCTGTACGAGGCGCGCGAGTACCGCCGCAAGTACCCCGAGGGCGAGGCGGCGGCGCACCTGGTGGGCTTCACCGACGCCGACGAGCGTGGGCAGGAGGGCATCGAGCTGGCGTTCCAGCGCGAGCTGCAGGGGCGCAAGGGCTCGCGCATGGTGGTCAAGGACCGCCTCGGCCGCGTCGTCGAGGACATGGGCGAGCACGTGGCGCCGGCCGATGGCCGCGATGTCGAGCTGGCGGTGGATGCCAAGGTGCAGTTCTTCGCCTACCAGCGCCTGCGCGACGCGGTGATCGAGCACAAGGCCAAGGCCGGCAGCGTGGTGGTGCTCGACGCCGTGAGCGGCGAGGTGCTGGCGCTGGCCAACTACCCGAGCTTCAACCCGGCGGATCGCCGCAACCTGAGCGGCGCGCAGTTGCGCAACCGCGCGCTCACCGACACCTTCGAGCCCGGTTCGACGATGAAGCCCTTCGTCGCCGCCTGGGCGCTCGAGTCCGGCCGCGTGCGGCCGGACACGCCGATCCAGACCGCACCGGGCAGCATCACCATCACCGGCAGCACGATCCGCGATGCGCACCCGCACGGCGTGCTGACGGTGGCCGAGGTGATCCAGAAGTCCAGCAACGTCGGCACCGTGAAGATGGCGATGCAGATGGACCGCAAGGAGATGTGGGATCTGTACTCGCAGGTCGGCTTCGGCCAGAAGCCGCAGCTGCAGTTTCCCGGCGCCGTCAGCGGCCGCCTGCGCCCGTACAAGACCTGGCGCCCGATCGAGCAGGCGACCATGAGCTACGGCTACGGCCTGTCGACCAGCCTGTTCCAGCTCGCGCGCGCCTACACCGTGTTCGCGCGCGACGGCGAGGTGATCCCGGTGTCGATGCTGCGCCAGGACGCGGCGCCCGGCGGCATCCGCGTCCTCAAGCCCGAGACCGCGCGCGCCGTGCGGGAGATGCTGCGCGCCGCCGCCGGCCCCGGGGGCACCGCGCCCAAGGCCCAGACCATCGGCTACTCGGTGGGCGGCAAGACCGGCACCGCGCACAAGCAGGAGGGCAAGGAGTACGTCAGCAACAAGTACCGCGCCTGGTTCGTCGGCCTGGCACCCGTCGAGCAGCCGCGCATCGTCGTGGCCGTGATGGTCGACGAGCCGAGCAACGGCGTGTACTACGGCGGCGACGTCGCCGCGCCGGTGTTCAGCGCCGTGGTGCAGCAGACGCTGCGCACGCTGGGCGTGCCGCCCGACCTGCAGGTCAAGCCGCAGATCATGGCCACCACGCCGGCGGTGCAGGAGTCGTTCTGAGAATGGCCATCACCGCCCTCAGTTCCCCCGAAGCCGCCGCGCGCTGGCTGCGCGAGTGGGTTGCCGGCACGCTGGTCACCGACAGCCGTCGCGTGCGCCCGGGCGACGCCTTCGTCGCCTGGCCCGGCCAGGCCACCGACGGGCGCCGCTACGTGGCCGCGGCGCTGGCCGCCGGCGCGACCACCTGCATCGTCGAGCGCGAGGGGGTGGAGGCCTTCGGCTTCGACGACGCGCGCATCGCCTCGCTGCCCAGCCTCAAGGCGGCGGCCGGGGTGATCGCCGACGCGTTCCACGACCACCCCAGCGCCGCGCTCGAGATGCTGGCCGTCACCGGCACCAACGGCAAGAGTTCCAGCGCCTGGTGGTGCGCGCAGGCGCTGACCCGCCTGGGTCGCCGTGCCGGCGTGGTGGGCACGCTGGGCATCGGCGAGCCGCCGGGCCCGGGGGCGACGCAGCGCATCGACTACACCGGGCTGACCACACCCGACCCGGTGCGCCTGCACGCCGCACTGCGCCGCTTCGTCGTCGAGGGCTTCGCGGCCTGCGCCATCGAGGCCTCCTCGATCGGCATCGAGGAGCAGCGCCTGGCCGGCCTGCGCGTGGGCGTGGCGATCTTCACCAACTTCACGCGCGACCACCTCGACTATCACGGCTCGATGGCCGCCTACTGGGCCGCCAAGCGCAAGCTGTTCGACTGGCCCGGGCTGCGCGCCGCGGTGATCAACGTCGACGACGCGCAGGGTGCGGCGCTGGCGCAGGAACTGCAGGCGGCCGGGCGCCTGGACGTCTGGACCGTGTCGGTGCGCCCGGGCGCGCGCCTGGTGGCCGAGCAGGTCGGCTATGCCGACGGGGGGCTCGCGTTCACGGTGGCCGAGGGCACGCTGCGCGTCCCGGTGCGCAGCACGCTGATCGGCGACTACAACGTCAGCAACCTGCTCGGCGTGCTCGGCGCCCTGCGCGCGCTGGGCGTGCCGCTGGCCGAAGCGGGCGCCTGCGTGCCCGGGCTGAGCGCGGTGCCCGGGCGCATGCAGGCGGTGGGCGACGGCCAGGGCGCACCGCAGGTGGTGGTCGACTATGCGCACACGCCCGACGCGCTCGACAAGGCCCTCGGCGCGCTGCGCCCGCTGGCCGCCGCGCGCGGCGGGCGCCTGGTGTGCGTGTTCGGCTGCGGCGGCAACCGCGATGCGACCAAGCGCCCGCTGATGGGCGCCATCGCGGCGCGCGCGGCCGATCGCGTGGTCGTGACCAGCGACAACCCGCGCGCCGAGGCACCGGCGGCGATCATGGCGGCGATCGCCGCCGGCCTCGAGGATCGCGCGCGTGCCGACCTGATCGAGGACCGGCGCATCGCCATCGCGCGCGCCGTCACCGAGGCCGCGCCGCGCGACGTGATCCTGCTCGCGGGCAAGGGCCACGAGGACTACCAGGAGATCGAGGGCGTGCGCCACCCCTTCTCCGACGTGGACGAGGCCACGCAGGCGCTGATGCTGCGGGGGGCGCGGTGAGCGGCGCACGGCCGTTCCGCAGCCGCTCGCGCCCCCTCGGGGGGCCGGCGCGCAGCGCCTGGGGGGCGATCTGATGCTGTTCACGCTGGCCCAGGCGCACGCCCTGCTGCCGCAGTCCGCGCTGGTGGGCGACGGCGGCACGGCGGTGGCGCGCGTGCACAGCGACACGCGCACGCTGCAGGCCGGCGACCTGTTCGTCGCGCTCAAGGGCGAGCGCTTCGACGGCCACGACCTGCTCGCCGAGGCCAAGGCCAGGGGGGCGGCGGCCGCGCTGGCCTCGCATGGTCTCGGCCAGGCCGGGCTGCCCGGGCTGCAGGTGCCCGACACGCTCGCCGCGCTGCAGGCGCTCGCGCGCGGCTGGCGTGCCTGCCACCCGGTGCCCTTGATCGCGGTGACCGGCAGCAATGGCAAGACCACCGTGACGCAGATGATCGCCTCGATCCTGCGCGCCTGGCTCGGCCGCGCCGCCTTCGCCACCGAGGGCAACCTCAACAACCACATCGGCGTGCCCCTGACGCTGCTGCGCCTGCGCCAGGACGAGGTGCAGTGGCACCGCGCCGGTGTGGTCGAGCTGGGGATGAACCACCCGGGCGAGATCGCCGAGCTGGCCGCGATCGCGCAGCCCACCATCGCGCTGGTCAACAACGCCCAGCGCGAGCACCAGGAATTCATGGCCAGCGTCGAGGCCGTGGCGCGCGAGAACGGTGCCGTGATCGAGGCGCTGCCGACCAGCGGCACCGCGGTGTTCCCGGCCGACGATGCCTTCACGCCGCTGTGGCAGTCCCTCGCCGGACACCGCCCGCAGCTCACCTTCGCCCTCGGTGCCGAGGGCGACGCGCGTGCCGACGTGGCCGCCGACGTGAGCGCCGAGGCGATGTGGCTCGACGACCACTGGGCGCTCACCGTGCACACGCCGGCCGGCACGGTGTCCGTGGCGCTGCGCATGGCCGGTGCGCACAACGCCAGGAACGCGCTGGCCGCGGCCACCTGCGCGCTGGCCGCCGGTGCCCCGCTGGAGGCGATCCGGCGCGGGCTGGAGGCCTTCGAGCCGGTCAAGGGGCGCTCGCAGCTGCTGGGCCTCGTGCGGGAGGGCCGGCGCGTCGCGCTGGTGGACGACAGCTACAACGCCAACCCCGACTCGGTGCGCGCGGCCATCGACGTGCTGGCCGGCCTCGCCGCGCCGCGCGCGCTGCTGCTGGGCGACATGGGCGAGGTGGGCGCCCGCGGCCCCGAGTTCCACGCCGAGGCCGGCGCCTATGCGCGCGAGCGCGGCATCGAGCACCTCTGGTGCGCCGGCGCGCAGTGCGCGCATGCCGCCCAGGCCTTCGGGGCGGCGGCGCGCCACTTCGCCGACGCGCCGGCGCTGGCGGCCGCGCTGGGCGGGCTGCCGGCGGTGGCCTCGGTGCTGGTCAAGGGATCGCGCTTCATGCGGATGGAGCGCGTGGTGCAGGCGCTGTGCAACGAACGCAACGGATAGACGACGACATGCTGCTCAGCCTCGCCCAGTGGTTGCAATCGCTGTATCCGGAGCAGCTCGGCTTCCTGCGCGTGTTCCAGTACCTCACGTTCCGGGCGGTGCTGGCGGCGATGACCGCGCTCTTGATCGGCCTCGCCTTCGGTCCCTGGGTGATCCGCCGCCTGCTCGAGATGAAGATCGGCCAGCCGATCCGCGAGTACGGCGTGCAGGCCCACCTGTCCAAGCGCGGCACGCCCACCATGGGCGGCGTGCTGGTGCTGATCGGCATCGGCGTGTCGACGCTGCTGTGGTTCGACTGGAGCAACCGCTTCGTCTGGATCGTGATGCTGGTGACCTTCGGCTTCGGCGCCATCGGCTGGGCCGACGACTGGCGCAAGGTCGTCAAGAAGGACCCCGAGGGCATGCGCTCGCGCGAGAAGGTCCTCTGGCAGTCGCTGATCGGCCTGGTGGCGGCCTTCTACCTGGTGTTCGCGGTGTCGGAGAACACCAACCTGCGCGTGCTGGAGCTGTTCCTGCGCTGGATCACCAGCGGCTTCTCCACCGAGCTGCCGCCCAAGGCCGACCTCATGGTGCCCTTCTTCAAGACGGTCAGCTACCCGCTGGGCGTGTGGGGCTTCATCATCCTGACCTACCTCGTGATCGTCGGCGCCTCCAACGCGGTCAACCTCACCGACGGCCTGGACGGCCTGGCCATCATGCCGGTGGTGCTGGTGGGCTCGGCGCTGGGCGTGTTCGCCTACGTGGTGGGCAACGTCAACTTCTCGCGCTACCTGCTGTTCCCCTACATCCCGGGCGCCGGCGAGCTGCTCATCTTCTGCTCCGCGGTGGCCGGCGCGGGACTCGCCTTCCTGTGGTTCAACGCGCACCCGGCGCATGTGTTCATGGGCGACGTGGGGGCGCTCGCGCTCGGCGGCGCGCTGGGCACCATCGCGGTGATCACGCGCCAGGAGATCGTGCTGGCCATCATGGGCGGCGTGTTCGTCGCCGAGGCGCTGTCGGTGATGCTGCAGGTGGGCTGGTTCAAGTACACCAAGCGCAAGTACGGGGAAGGGCGCCGGCTGCTGCTGATGGCGCCGCTGCACCACCACTTCGAGAAGAAGGGCTGGGCCGAGACGCAGGTGGTGATCCGCTTCTGGATCATCACGATGCTGCTGTGCCTGGTCGGACTCGCGAGCCTGAAACTGAGATGAAGCACCTGAACGGCCTCTCCGTCCTCGTGCTCGGCCTGGGCGAATCCGGCCTGGCCATGGCACGCTGGTGCGCGCGCCACGGCGCCCGTGTGCGCGTGTGGGATTCGCGCGAGCAGCCGCCACAGGCCGCCGCGCTGGCGCTGGCGGCCCCGCAGGCCACGCTCGTCACCGGCACGCTCGAGGCCTCGCTGTTCGACGACGCGCAGCTCGTGCTCAAGAGCCCGGGCCTGGCGCCGCGCGACGAGCGCATCGCGCCGCGCCTGGCCGCCGCGCGCGCGCGCGGCATCGCGGTGCAGGGCGAGCTCGGGCTGTTCGCCCGCGCGCTGGCCGACCTGCACGCCGAGCGCGGCTACACGCCGGACGTGCTGGCCGTCACCGGCACCAACGGCAAGACCACCACCACCGCGCTCACCGCGCTGCTGGTGGAGCGCTGCGGCCGTCGCGTGGCCGCCGCCGGCAACATCGGGCCGACCCTGCTCGACACCCTCGCCGCCGCGCTCGACGCGGTGGACGCGGACGGCACGCCGGTGCCGCTGCCCGAGGTGTGGGTGCTCGAACTGTCGAGCTTCCAGCTCGACGAGGTCGAGGGATTCGAGCCCAGCGCCGCCGCCGTGCTCAACCTCACCCAGGACCACCTCGACTGGCATGGCTCGATGGAGGCCTATGCCGCGGCCAAGGCGCGCATCTTCGGGCGCTGGGCGACGATGGTGATCAACCGCGACGACCCGCTGGTCGAGGCCATGGTGCCCGCGCCGGTGGCGGCGCTCGCCAAGGGCAAGGCGAAGGACAGGCCGGTCGAGCGACGGGTGGTGCGCTTCGGCCTCGACGCCCCCGCGCGCGCCGGCGACTTCGGGCTGGTGGTCGAGAACGGCATGGCCTGGCTGGTGCGGGCCGTGGGCGACGAAGACCCGGCGCCGCGCAAGCGAGGCGCCGTCGCCGAACCCGACGAGCTGCACCTGCAGCGCCTGATGCCGGCCGACGCGCTGCGCATCCGCGGCCGCCACAACGCGGCCAACGCGCTCGCGGCACTGGCGCTGGCCACGGCCATCGGCTGCCCGCTGGCGCCGATGCTGCACGGCCTGCGCGAGTACCGCGGCGAGCCGCATCGCGTGGCCTACGTGGCCACGCTCGACGGCGTCGAGGCCTTCGACGACAGCAAGGGCACCAACGTCGGCGCCACCGTGGCGGCGCTGCAAGGGCTGGGGGCCGACAAGGCGCCGGGCAAGCTGGTGGTGATCCTCGGCGGCGACGGCAAGGGACAGGACTTCGCGCCGCTGGCCGCGCCGGTGGCCCGGCATGCACGGGCGGTGGCGCTGATCGGGCGCGACGCGCCGGCCGTCGAAGCGGTGCTGGCCGGCAGCGGTGTGCCGCTGCAGCGCCACGACACGCTCGAGGCGGCGGTGGCCTGGTGCTTCGCGCAGGCGCGCGCCGGCGACGCCGTGCTGCTCAGCCCGGCCTGCGCCAGCCTGGACATGTTCCGCAACTACGGGCACCGCGCCGAGGTCTTCGTCGCCGCGGTGCAGGCGCTGGCCGCCGAGCGCGGGGAGGTGATTTCATGATCGCCGCGCTGCGCGACCGGCTCGCCGGCTGGCGGGCACGCCTGGGCGGCGACGGCGCGGCCGCGCTGCCGATCCGCGAGTGGACCGGCGCCGCGTCGGCGCGCCCGGCGCACGCCCGCGGCTTCGACCAGCCGCTGGTGTGGGTGGTGCTCGCGCTGCTGCTGCTCGGCCTCGTGATGGTGTATTCGGCCTCGGTGGCCTTGCCCGACAACCCCAAGTTCGCGCGCTACACCCCGACGCACTTCCTGACGCGCCACGCGATGTCGCTGGCGATCGCGCTCGGCGCGGCGCTGGTCGTGGTGCAGGTGCCGCTGCGGCTGTGGGAGAAGTGGGCGCCGTGGGTGTTCGTCGCGGCCCTCGCGCTGCTGGTGGTGGTGCTGGTGCCCTTCATCGGCAAGGGCGTCAACGGGGCGCGGCGCTGGATCCCGCTGGGCGTCATGAACTTCCAGCCCAGCGAGCTGGCCAAGCTGGGCATCGCGCTGTACGCGGCCAACTACATGGTGCGCAAGATGGACACGCGCGAGCGCTTCTTCCAGGCCGTCACGCCGATGGCCATCGCGCTGGCCGTGGTGGGCGTGCTGCTGCTGGCCGAGCCCGACATGGGTGCCTTCATGGTGATCGCCGCGATCGCGCTGGGCATCCTGTTCCTCGGCGGCGTCAACGGCCGCATGTTCGCGCTGGCCGCGATGGTCCTGGTGGGGGCCTTCGTGCTGATGATCGCCCTCAGCCCGTGGCGTGCCGAGCGCATCTTCGCCTACCTCGACCCCTGGAACCCGCAGTACGCGCAGGGCCGCGCCTACCAGCTGACGCACTCGCTGATCGCCTTCGGCCGCGGCGAGATCTTCGGCCAGGGCCTGGGCGGCTCGCTCGAGAAGCTGCACTACCTGCCCGAGGCGCACACCGACTTCCTGCTGGCGGTGATCGGCGAGGAGCTGGGCTTCGTCGGCGTGCTGGCGGTGATCGCGGCCTTCTTCTGGCTCACGCGGCGCATCTTCCTGATCGGCCGCCAGGCGGTGGCGCTCGACCGCGTGTTCGCCGGGCTGATGGCCCAGGGCGTGGGCATCTGGATGGGTGGCCAGGCCTTCATCAACATGGGCGTCAACCTCGGCGTGCTGCCCACCAAGGGGCTGACGCTGCCGCTGATGAGCTATGGCGGGTCCGCCATCCTGATGAACCTCGTGGCGCTGGCGATCGTGCTGCGTGTCGATATCGAGAATCGGCAGCTCATGCGTGGGGGGCGCGCGTGAACGGGTTCTTCGTCACGCGTTCGTCGGCGCGGGGTCTCGCCCCCGCGGGCGACCTACTTTCTTTCTGTCGCGCCAGAAAGAAAGTAGGCAAAGAAGGAGGCGCCGAGATTCGAGCGTCGCGCTCCGGATGCGCGGTCCGGCAGGCCACTTGGACAGGCCGCCGCAGCTCTATCCGACTGCTCACTCGGCGGGCCCCGCTGCCCGCTTCGGCCTCGATCCTGCGCGCGAGGTATTCCGAGGCGCGCGCCGACGAGTGCGCCATAGGCATGCTGTGTCACGGCGCGTCCAAGTGGCCCGCCGGACCGCGTCGCCCAAGCGCGCCGGCCGGATCTAGAGCGCCTCTTTCATTGGTTCCTGTCTTTCTGGCGCGACAGAAAGAAAGGAACTCGCCCGCCGGGGCGAGACCCGGCACGCGCCGCAGGTGGAAAGAATGACCCACCACCTCGTCATCATGGCCGCAGGCACCGGAGGCCACGTGATCCCCGGCCTCGCCGTGGCCAGCGAGATGCAGCACCGCGGCTGGACGGTGAGCTGGCTCGGCACGCGCGAGGGCATGGAGAACCGCCTCGTGCCGGCGCAGGGCATCGCGCTGGACACCATCGGCTTCTCGGGCCTGCGCGGCAAGGGTTTCGTGCACGCGCTCACGGGCGGGCTGCGCCTGCTCAAGGCCTTCGCCGAGTGCCTGGGCATCCTGCGCCGCCGCCGTGCCGACGCGGTGCTGGGCATGGGCGGCTACGTCTGCTTCCCGGGCGGGCTGATGGCCTCGCTGCTGGGCAAGCCGCTGATGCTGGTCAACGCCGACGCATCGCTGCTGCTGTCGAACAAGGCGCTGCGACCCATCGCCGACCGCGTGGCCTTCGGCTTCGACGGCGCCGCGGCGGCCACCACGCGCCACGCCGTGGTCACCGGCAATCCGGTGCGCGCCGAGATCGAGGCGCTGCCGGCGCCCGCCGAGCGCTTCGCCGCGCGCGGCGGGCCGCTCGAGCTGCTGGTGGTGGGTGGCAGCCTGGGCGCACGCGTGCTCAACGAGACGCTGCCGCAGGCGCTGGCGCAGATCGATCCCGCGCAGCGCCCGCGCGTGGTGCACCAGACCGGCGCGACGAACCGCGATGCGGTGCGCGAGGCCTACGCGCGCGCCGGCATCGCCGAGGGCGTCGAGGTGCTGGCCTTCATCGACGACATGGCCGCGCGCCTGGCCGCCTGCGACGTGATCGTCTGCCGCGCCGGTGCCGTGACGGTGAGCGAGCTGTGCGCGGCCGGCGTGCCGGCGGTGCTGGTGCCACTGGTCGTCAGCACCACCTCGCACCAGCGCGACAACGCGCAGTTCATGGCCCAGCACGGCGCGGCCGTGCACCTGCCGCAGGCCGAGCTGACGCCCGGGCGCCTGGCCGAGATCCTGCAAGGGCTGGACCGGCCGCAGCTGCTCGCGATGGCCGAGAAGGCGCGCGCGCTGGGCCGGCCGCGTGCCGCCGCACGCGTGGCCGACGAGCTCGAGAACCTGGTGAAGTCATGAAACACGCCATCAAGCACCTGCACTTCGTCGGCGTGGGCGGCGCCGGCATGAGCGGCATCGCCGAGATCCTGCACAACCTGGGCTACCAGGTCAGCGGGTCCGACCAGAGCGACAGCGCCACGCTGCGGCGCCTGGCCACGCTGGGCATCACGACCTACGTCGGCCACGACGGCGCGCAGATCGCCGGCGCCGACGCGGTGGTCACCTCCACCGCGGTGGCCGCCGGCAACCCGGAGGTGATCGCCGCGCGCGCGGCGCGCATCCCGGTGGTGCCGCGCGCGGTGATGCTGGCCGAGCTGATGCGCCTCAAGCAGGGCATCGCCATTGCCGGCACCCACGGCAAGACCACCACCACCTCGCTGGTGGCCAGCGTGCTGGCCGAGGCCGGGCAGGACCCGACCTTCGTGATCGGCGGGCGGCTCAACTCGGCCGGCGCGAACTCGCGCCTGGGCTCGGGCGACACCATCGTGGTCGAGGCCGACGAGAGCGACGCCTCGTTCCTGAACCTGATGCCGGTGCTGGCGGTGGTGACCAACATCGACGCCGACCACATGGAGACCTACGGCCACGACTTCGCGCGCCTGAAGTCCGCCTTCGTCGACTTCCTGCACCGCATGCCCTTCTACGGCGCGGCCATCGTGTGCGGCGACGATCCGGGCGTGCAGTCGATCGTGCCGATGGTGTCGCGGCGCGTCATCCGCTACGGCCTCGGCGAGGGCAACGAGGTGCGCGCCACGCAGGTCGAGGCGATCGAGGGCGGCCGCATGCGCTTCGTGGTCGAGCGCCGCAACGGCACGACGATGCCGCCGCTGGAGGTGACGCTGAACCTGCCCGGCGAGCACAACGTGCTCAACGCGCTGGCCGCGGTGGCGGTGGCCACCGAACTCGAGCTGCCCGATGCGCCGATCGCCGCCGCGCTCGCCCGGTTCGCCGGCGTCGGCCGGCGCTTCCAGCGCTACGGCGAGGTGAGCGCGCGCGACGGTTCGGGGCGCTTCACGCTGATCGACGACTACGGCCACCACCCGGCCGAGATGGCCGCGGTGATCGCCGCGGCACGCGGCGCCTTCCCGGGCCGGCGCCTGGTGCTCGCCTTCCAGCCGCACCGCTACACCCGCACCCGCGACTGCTTCGAGGATTTCGTCAAGGTGCTGGGCAGCGCCGACGCGGTGCTGCTGACCGAGGTCTACGCCGCCGGCGAGCCGCCCATCGTGGCGGCCGACGGGCGCACGCTGGCGCGCGCGCTGCGCGTGGCGGGCAAGGTCGATCCGGTGTTCGTCGACGCGATCGACGCGCTGCCCGCCGCGGTGCTCGAGCAGGCGCGCGCGGGCGACGTCGTGATCGCCATGGGCGCCGGCTCGATCGGGGCGGTGGCGCAGAAGGTGGTTGAGGCAGCAGGAGGTGCGACATGAGTGCGGGCCGAGCGCCGGGCCGCTTCCAAGCCGGCCTGCATCCCCAGGGCCATCAGGTGGCCCCTGAAGGGCCATGGGGATCGAACGGCGTACCCGCCGGGCGAGGGGCCGACAGCTTCGGGAAAGTGGCGGTGCTGCTGGGCGGCTCCAGTGCCGAGCGCGAGATCTCGCTGATGAGCGGCGGGGGCGTGCTGGCCGCGCTCAGGAGCCGGGGCGTCGACGCCCACCCCTTCGACCCCGCCGAGCGCGACCTGGCCGAGCTGCGGCGCGAGGGCTTCGCGCGCTGCTTCATCGCGCTGCACGGCCGCCACGGCGAGGACGGCACGGTGCAGGGCGCGCTCGAACTGCTGGGCATCCCCTACACCGGCAGCGGCGTGATGGCCAGCGCGGTGGCGATGGACAAGGTGATGACCAAGCGCCTGTGGGCCGCCGAGGGCCTGCCGACCCCGCGCTCGGTGGTGCTGGGCCCGGGCGAGCACGACGCCGCGCACACGCGCACGGTGCCCGACACGCTCGGGCTGCCGCTCATCGTCAAGCCGCCGCACGAGGGCTCGTCGATCGGCGTCACCAAGGTGGCCGGCTACTCGCAGATGCAGGCTGCGGTGACGCTGGCGGCCAAGTACGACGCCGAGGTGCTGTGCGAGGAGTTCATCGACGGCGAGGAAGTGACCTGCCCGGTGCTCGGCGAGGGCGCGGCCGCGCGCGCGCTGCCGGTGGTGCGGATCGTCGCCCCCGAGGGCGCCTACGACTACCAGAACAAGTACTTCACCGACGACGTCAAGTACCTCGTGCCCAGCGGCCTGCCCGAGGCCGAGGAGCGCGAGATCCAGCGCCTGGTGCTGGCGGCCTACCGCGTGCTCGGCTGCCGCGGCTGGGGCCGCGCCGACCTGATGATCCGCGCGCGCGACCGCCGGCCCTTCCTGCTCGAGATGAACACCTCGCCGGGCATGACCAGCCACTCGCTGGTGCCCAAGTCGGCGGCCGCCGCGGGGCTGCCCTACGAGGCGCTGTGCGTCGAGATCCTGCGCGGCGCGCGCCTCGACTCGGACCGGAGCGCCTGAACGCCATGGCCCGACGCGCTCCCAACCGCCGCAATGCCGCGCCCGGCGCGCTGCCGCTGGACGTGCGCCTGATGAACGGCGTGGCCGGCGCGGTGTTCGTGCTCGCGCTGGGGGCGCTGGCGCTGGCCGCGGCGAAGTGGGCCATGCGCTCGCCGGCGTTCACGATCCACCGCCTGGTGCTCGAGGCGCCGCTGGCGCGCGCCAACCTGGCTTCGGTGCGGGCCAACGCGCTGCCGCGGCTGCAGGGCAACTTCTTCAGCGCCGATCTGGACGCCATGCGGGCGGCCTTCGAGACGGTGCCCTGGGTGCGCCGCGCCACCGTGCGCCGCGTCTGGCCCGACCGGCTCGCCGTCACGCTCGAGGAGCACCAGCCGGCGGCGCTGTGGCAGGGCGAGCGCGGCGTCGACCGTGTGGTCAACACCCACGGCGAGGTGTTCGAGGCCAACCTGGGCGACGTCGAGGACGAGGGCCTGCCCACCTTCGCCGGGCCGGACGGCCGCGCGACGCAGATGCTCGCGCTGTGGCGGCGCCTGGACGCGGCGCTGGCGCCGCTCGACGAGCCGGTCGCCGTGCTGCGGCTGACGCCGCGCGGCTCCTGGCGCGCCGAGCTCGATGGCGGCGCGACGCTGGAGCTGGGCCGCGGCAGCGAGGAGGAGATCGTCGCGCGCGTCGAGCGCCTGGTGCGCACGCTGCCGGCGGTCTCGGCGCGCTTCGGCGGCGCGCCGCGCGCGCTGGTGGCTGCCGACCTGCGTCACCCCGATGGCTACGCGCTGCGCCTGGCGGGCATCTCCACGCCGGGCGCGGCACCCACCCGTTGAGCAAGGACACCCCGATGCCCACCAAGGAATTCAAGGATCTCGTCGTCGGCCTGGACATCGGCACGGCCAAGGTGATGGCGGTGGTGGCCGAGGTGCTGCCCGATGGCACCCTGCGCGTCGCGGGCCTCGGCACCGCGCCCGCGCACGGCTTGAAGCGCGGCGTGGTGGTCAACATCGACGCCACGGTGCAGTCGATCCAGCAGGCCCTCAAGGAGGCCGAGATGATGGCCGACTGCAAGATCACCCGCGTCTACACCGGCATCACCGGCAGCCACATCCGCGGCCAGAACTCCACCGGCATGGTCATCGTGCGCGACAAGGAGGTCACGCCGGTGGACGTGCAGCGCGTGGTCGAGACGGCCAAGGCGATCAACATCCCCAACGACCAGCGCCTGCTGCTGGTCGAGCCGCAGGAGTTCGTGATCGACGGCCAGGAGGTCAAGGAGCCGATCGGCATGAGCGGCGGGCGCCTGGAGGTCAAGGTGCACATCGTCACCGGCGCGCAGAGCGCGGCGGAGAACATCGTCAAGTGCGTGCGGCGCTGCGGCCTGGAGGTCGAGCAGCTGGTGCTCAACCCGAGCGCCTCGAGCGCCGCGGTGCTGACCGCCGACGAGAAGGAGCTCGGCGTGGCGCTGGTGGACATCGGCGCGGGCACGACGGACGTGCAGGTCTACACCGGCGGCAGCGTGCGCCACACGGCGGTGATCCCGATCGCCGGCGACCTGATCACCAGCGACATCGCGATGGCGCTGCGCACGCCCACCAAGGACGCCGAGGAGATCAAGATCGCGCACGGCGTGGCCAAGCAGCTGCTGGCCGACCCCGCCGATCAGCTCGAGGTGCCGGGCCTGGGCGACCGCGGGCCGCGCGCGCTGTCGCGCCAGGCGCTGGCCGGCGTGATCGAGCCGCGCGTCGAGGAGATCTTCTCGCTGGTGCACCAGGTGATCCGCGAGAGCGGCTACGAGGAGCTGCTGTCCTCGGGCATCGTGATCACCGGCGGCAGCGCGGTGATGCCGGGCATGGTGGAGCTGGGCGAGGACATCTTCCTCAAGCCGGTGCGGCGGGGCAACCCGACGTACGCCGGCGCCCTGTTCGACATGGTGGCCAACCCGCGCTCGGCCACCGTGATGGGCCTGCTCGAGGAGGCGCGGCTGGCACGCCTGCGCGGACACAAGGCGGCGGCGCAGGCCGGGTCGGTCAAGACCCTGCTGGGCCGCGCCAAGGACTGGTTCCTGGGGAATTTCTGATCGAGGGCCCGGCGAGGCCCGGTTTCGCTTTTTTGTTTTCGGACGGCAACTGCTTCATTCACACAGGAGAGACACCATGGCGATCGAGATGATCGAAGAGTTCGACCAAGGCACCCGCATCAAGGTGATCGGCGTGGGCGGCGGCGGCGGCAATGCCGTCGAGCACATGATCGCCCACGGCGTGCAGGGCGTCGAGTTCGTGTGCGCCAACACCGACGCGCAGGCGCTCAACCGCAGCAACGCGCACACGCTGCTGCAGCTGGGCAGCTCGGGCCTGGGCGCCGGCGCCAAGCCCGAGGCCGGCAAGGCGGCGGCCGAGGAGGCGGAAGAGCGCATCCGCGAGGCCATCGACGGCGCGCACATGCTCTTCATCACGGCCGGCATGGGCGGCGGCACCGGCACCGGCGCCGCGCCGGTGATCGCGCGCGTGGCCAAGCACATGGGCATCCTGACGGTGGGCGTGGTCACCAAGCCCTTCGAGTTCGAGGGCAACCGCCGCATGAAGGCCGCCGAGGTGGGCCTGGCCGAGCTGGAGGCCAATGTCGACAGCCTGATCGTGGTGCTCAACGAGAAGCTGCTCGAGGTGCTGGGCGACGACGTGACCCAGGAGCAGGCCTTCGGCCACGCCAACGACGTGCTGCGCAACGCGGTGGGCGGCATCAGCGACATCATCCACGTCCC
>DASTJE010000140.1:0-44157 GCA_035716845.1 Burkholderiaceae bacterium | reverse complement strand
ACCTGGTGGCGCGGCACGTCGACCGGCACCGCCGGCTGGTGGAACACGCGGCTGAAGTCGAGGCCGCGGGCCTTCCAGTGCGCGATGCCCTTCTTGGTGTCGAGCAGGTCGCTGCGGCCGATCAGGTCGTCGAACTTGCGGATGCCCAGTTGCGCCATGATCTGGCGCACTTCCTCGGCCACGAAGAAGAAGTAGTTGACGACGTGTTCGGGCTTGCCGGCGAACTTCCTGCGAAGGGTCGGGTCCTGCGTCGCGACGCCCACCGGGCAGGTGTTGAGGTGGCACTTGCGCATCATGATGCAGCCCTCGGCCACCAGCGGCGCGGTGGCGAAGCCGAATTCGTCGGCGCCCAGCAGCGCGCCGATCACGACGTCGCGCCCGGTCTTCATCTGCCCGTCGGCCTGCACGCGGATGCGGCCGCGCAGGCGGTTGAGCACCAGGGTCTGCTGCGTCTCGGCCAGCCCCAACTCCCAGGGCGTGCCGGCATGCTTGATCGACGACCAGGGCGAGGCGCCGGTGCCGCCGTCGTGGCCGGCGATCACGACATGGTCGGCCTTGCACTTGGCCACGCCCGCGGCCACCGTGCCGACACCGACCTCGCTGACCAGCTTGACGCTGATCGACGCGCGCGGGTTGGCGTTCTTCAGGTCGTGGATCAGCTGCGCCAGGTCCTCGATCGAGTAGATGTCATGGTGCGGCGGCGGGCTGATCAGGCCCACGCCCGGCACCGAGTAGCGCAGGAAGCCGATGTACTCGCTGACCTTGCCGCCCGGCAGCTGGCCGCCCTCGCCGGGCTTGGCGCCCTGCGCCATCTTGATCTGGATCTGGTCGGCGCTGACGAGATATTCGGTCGTCACGCCGAAGCGGCCGGAGGCCACCTGCTTGATCTTGCTGCGCAGGCTGTCGCCGGCCTTCATCGCGTAGTCGGCCTCGATCACCTTGGCGCCGATCACCTCGCTGACCTTGGTGCCGTCGGCGATGGGAATGCCCTTCAACTCGTTGCGGTAGCGCGCCGGGTCCTCGCCGCCCTCGCCGGTGTTGCTCTTGCCGCCGATGCGGTTCATCGCGATGGCCAGCGTGGTGTGGGCCTCGGTGGAGATCGAGCCGAGCGACATCGCCCCGGTCGCGAAGCGCTTGACGATCTCGCTCGCGGGCTCGACCTCGTCCACCGGAATCGCCTTGGCGGGATCGACCCTGAACTCGAACAGGCCGCGCAGCGTCATGTGGCGCCGACTCTGGTCGTTGACGATCTGCGCGTACTCCTTGTACGTGTCGAACTTGCCGCCGCGCACGCTGTGCTGCAGCTTGGCGATGGCGTCGGGCGTCCACATGTGCTCCTCGCCGCGTGCACGCCAGGCGTACTCCCCGCCGGCGTCGAGCATGGTCTCGAGCACCGGATCGCCACCGAAGGCGGCACGGTGCAGGCGCAGCGCTTCCTCGGCCACCTCGAAGATGCCGATGCCGCCGACCTGCGTGGCGGTGCCGCGGAAGTACTTGGCCACGAAATCCGACCGCAGCCCGATGGCCTCGAAAATCTGGGCGCCGCAGTACGACATGTACGTGCTGATGCCCATCTTGGACATGATCTTCGACAGGCCCTTGCCGATGGCCTTGACGTAGTTGTAGATCGCCTTCTCGGCCGACAGGTCGCCGCCGAGCTCGGCGTGCATCGAGGCCAGCGTCTCCATTGCCAGGTACGGGTGCACCGCTTCCGCGCCGTAGCCCGCCAGCACCGCGAAGTGGTGCACCTCGCGCGCGGACGCCGTCTCCACGACCAGGCCGGCCGTGGTGCGCAGGCCCTCGCGCACCAGGTGGTGGTGCACCGCCGACAGTGCCAGCAGCGCGGGGATCGCCACCTTGTCGCGGCCCATGCGGCGGTCGGTGACGACAAGGATGTTGTGGCCGCTCTTGAGCGCGTCGACCGCCTCGGCCGTCAGCGACGCCAGCTTGGCCTCGATGCCCTCGCGGCCCCAGGCCAGCGGGTAGGTGATGTCGAGCTCGTAGCTCTTGAACTTGCCGCTGGTGTGGCGCTCGATGTCGCGCAGGCGCGCCATGTCGTCGAAGTCGAGGACCGGCTGCGTCACCTCCAGGCGCATCGGCGGGTTCACCGCATTGATGTCGAGCAGGTTCGGCTTGGGGCCGATGAAGCTGTTGAGCGACATGACAATGGCCTCGCGGATCGGGTCGATCGGCGGGTTCGTCACCTGGGCGAACAACTGCTTGAAGTAGCTGTACAGCGGCTTGCTCTTGTCCGACAGCACCGCCAGCGGCGAGTCGTTGCCCATCGAGCCGATGCCTTCTTCGCCATTGACGGCCATCGGCGCCATCAGGAACTTGATGTCCTCCTGTGTGTAGCCGAAGGCCTGCTGACGGTCGAGCAGCGTCTCCGGGTGCGGCAGCGGCGCGGCCGGCGGCACGTCGATCGAGTCGAGCTTGATGCGCACGTTCTCGATCCACTGCCGGTAGGGCTTGGCGAACGCGAACTGGTTCTTCAGTTCCTCGTCATCGACGATACGGCCCTGCTCGAGGTCGATCAGGAACATCTTGCCCGGCTGGAGGCGCCACTTCTTGACGATGCGGCTCTCGGGGATCGGCAGCACGCCCGATTCGGAGGCCATCACCACCAGATCATCGTCGGTGACGATGTAGCGCGCGGGCCGCAGGCCGTTGCGGTCGAGCGTGGCGCCGATCTGCTTGCCGTCGGTGAAGACCATCGCGGCCGGCCCGTCCCAGGGCTCGAGCATCGCGGCGTGGTACTCGTAGAACGCGCGACGGCGTGCGTCCATGCCCTCGTGCTGCTCCCACGCTTCCGGAATCATCATCATCGCCGCGTGCGCGAGCGGGTAGCCCGCCATCGTCAGCAGCTCGAGCGCGTTGTCGAAGGTGGCCGTGTCGCTCTGGTACTCGAAGCTGATCGGGTAGAGCTTCTTCAGGTCGTCGCCGAGCACCGGCGACTTCATCACGCCCTCGCGGGCGCGCATCCAGTTGAAGTTGCCCTTGACGGTGTTGATCTCGCCGTTGTGCGCCACCATGCGGTACGGGTGGGCGAGCGGCCACTCGGGGAAGGTGTTGGTCGAGAAGCGCTGGTGCACCAGCGCCATCGCGCTGACGACGCGTTCGTCGGCCAGGTCGCGGTAGTACACGCCCACCTGGTCGGCCAGCAGCAGGCCCTTGTAGATCACGGTGCGGCAGCTCATGCTGGGCACGTAGTACTCGCGGCTGTGCGTGAGGTTGAGCTTCTGGATCGCCGCCGAGGCGGTCTTGCGGATCACGTACAGCTTGCGCTCGAGCGCGTCCGGGACGATGACGTCGGGCCCTCGGCCGATGAAGATCTGGCGGATCACCGGCTCCTTGTCGCGCACCGTGGGCGACATCGGCATGTCGCGATCCACCGGCACGTCGCGCCATCCCAGCAGGACCTGCCCCTCGGCCTTGACCGCGCGTTCCAGTTCCTGCTCGCAGGCCAGGCGCGAGGCGTGCTCCTTGGGCAGGAAGATCATGCCCACGCCGTACTCGCCGGGCGGCGGCAGCGCCACGCCCTGTGCCGCCATCTCGGTGCGGTAGAACTCGTCGGGCATCTGGATCAGGATGCCTGCGCCGTCGCCCATCAGCTTGTCGGCCCCCACCGCGCCACGGTGGTCCAGGTTCTCCAGGATCTTCAGGCCCTGCTCGATGATGCCGTGCGAGCGCTGCCCCTTGATGTGGGCCACGAAACCCACGCCGCACGCGTCATGCTCATGCGCCGGGTCGTAGAGGCCGGCGCTGGCGGCAACGTGTCGTTCCAGGTCACTGGCAGGTGTCTGGAGCGTGTCGGCGGCAGTCTCGGCGGAAGGCAGGGGGGCGGTCATGGCGCGCTCCAGAGGGCAAGGGAAAACCCAGGAAGCCTACTGCAGCGCAGCAATCCGGACAAGTGCAATTAAATAGGGTCAGAGACAATTAAAGTCGGTTGGATCGAAATTCATCTTTTTAATGGGGACATAACATCACTCACTCACGATGCGGCGCGGCCGCCCACGCGACCGGGAGACGATCGAACGCCCCAGCTGATCCGACAAGGCCGCCACAAACGCCGGGTTACCGACCGCACGCCCGCGCCGCACTGCCTCGTCGAAGCGGGCCGCAAGATCTGGCGACACACCCTCGGTCAATCTGTGAGCGTGTGCTAACTCTCTCTCGAACGGCGTGTTGCCGAGTTGCCAATACGCCGGGTGGTCGCTGAGCAGCGCGTCGCGTCGCTGCCCGACGTGGGCGGCCGCACTCGACCAGGCCCAGGCCCCCGCCGTGTCCACCAGCTGCGCCTGCACGGGCAAGCGCTCGACGTGCACGATGGCGTCCAACAGCCATGCCGGGTCCACCACGCTGGCATGGAAGCGACCCGCCCAGAGCGTGCCTTGCCGTGCGTGGCGGCGATTGAAGGCCGCCACATAGCGCCGCCCGAAACCCTGCAGCCAGCGGCTGAGCGCTGCTGCCTCGGGTGGCGTGGCCAGTGCGTGCAGCTCGCTGTCGAGCAGCGCATAGGCGTGAACCGAGACGCGCTCGGCGAGCGCGGCTTCGCGCAATGCGGCCAGCAGCGAAAGGCGATCGGCATCGTCGGCGGCGATCGGCTGACCGTCGTGACCGCGCAGCATCACGTGGTGCAGGGCGCCGGAGACGGCCAGGCGAGGCAGGCGCGCCATGGTCAGACGGACCCGAATGCCGGCTCGCCGGTCAGGCGCTCGAACTCGCGCGCCGCGAAGCGGTCGGTCATGCCGGCGACGTAGTCGGCCACGGCGCGCAGGCCCAGCGCATCGTGGGCCGCCCGATGCTCGGCCGGCATTTCGGCCGGCACCTGCGCGTAGGACATGAACAGCGTGTGCAGCACGTGACGTGCGCGCGCCGTGGTGCGCGTCACCTGGGGGTGGCGGTAGAGCGCCGCGAACAGATGGCGCTTCAATTCGACGATGTCGGCCCGCATGCGCGGCGAGAAGCGCACCAGCGACGGCATCGCCTGCGCCTCCTCCGCGCTCGACGGCCGGAACTGCCGCAGCATCCCGTTCGTCGTGGCCACCAGGTCGGCCACCTGCGCCGACAGCACGCGGCGCACGACCTCGGCCAGCAGCCGCCGCGGGTTCGCCCGTGCCAGCGCGGGGAACTGCGCCAGGGCAAGCTTTCGATGACGTGCCAGCAAGGGCAAGGCGATCAGCGGTTCGGCGTCGAGCAACCCGGAGCGCAGCCCATCGTCGATATCGTGCGCGTTGTAGGCCACCTCGTCGGCCAGGTTGACGAGCTGCGCCTCGAGGCTGGGCCGCCAGCCAGCCACGAAGCGGTGCGCAACGCCCCCCGGCTCGACCGATTCGATCCAGAGGACCAGATCGCGAGGGCATCGCTTGAGCAGCCCGGCACGCGTTTCGAGCGTCAAGTTCAGGCCGTCGAAAGCCGGATAGCGGTGTTCGAGGCAATCCACGACACGCAGGCTCTGCAGGTTGTGCTCGAAGCCGCCATGGTCGCGCATGCAATCGCCCAGCGCGTCCTGCCCCGCATGGCCGAAGGGCGTATGGCCGAGGTCGTGCGCGAGGGCGATGGCCTCGACCAGATCCTCGTTGAGCGCCAAAGCGCGCGCCATCGAGCGCCCGAGCTGCGCCACCTCCAGGGAGTGCGTCAGACGCGTGCGGTACAGGTCGCCTTCATGATTGAGGAAGACCTGCGTCTTGTAGACCAGGCGCCTGAATGCCGTGCAGTGGACCACGCGGTCGCGGTCGCGCTCGTGGTCGTTGCGCGGCGGCGAGGCGGGCTCCGCGATGCGGCGCCCGCGGCTGCGTGCGGGGTCGACGGCGTAAGGTGCGAGCGCCCTCACGCCCGCATCACCGGCCCGCCGGGCCAGCCGACACGCAGGCCGCCAGGGTTTCGTGCACCGCTGCGAGGGCCGCACCGCGCATGGCGGCATGGCCAGGCGACTCGATCAGCACGAAGCGCATCTCGCCGCCCTCGGCCTTCTTGTCGCCGCGCATGAGTGCGATCCAGCGCTCGGCCCCCAGGTCGGGCGCGTCGACCGGCAGGCCGGCACGCTGGCAGAGCGCGCGCATGCGATCCACGAACGTCGCCGGCACCAGGCCAAGCCGGGCAGACAGGTCGCTCGCCATCACCATGCCGCAGCCCACCGCCTCGCCGTGCAACCAGCGGCCGTAGCCCATGCCGGCCTCGATGGCATGACCGAAGGTGTGACCGAAGTTGAGGATGGCGCGCAGCCCACTCTCGCGCTCGTCCTGACCGACGACCCAGGCCTTGATCTCGCAGGAGCGTCGCACGGCATAGGCCAGCGCAGTGGGATCGCGCGCCAGCAATTCGTCGAGGTGTGCCTCGATCCACGCGAGAAACGCCTCGTCGGCAATCGGCCCGTACTTGATGACCTCGGCCAGCCCGGCGCGCAGCTCGCGCTCGGGCAGTGTTTGCAGGGTGTCCAGGTCGCACACCACGCGCCGCGGCTGGTAGAACGCCCCGATCATGTTCTTGCCGCGCGGATGATTGATCGCCGTCTTGCCGCCCACCGAGGAGTCGACCTGGGCCAGCAGCGTGGTCGGCACCTGCACGAAGGGCACACCGCGCATGTAGCACGCGGCGGCAAATCCGGTGATGTCGCCGACCACGCCACCGCCCAGCGCGAAGAGCACGGTCTTGCGATCGCCGCCCTCGGCAAGCAGGCGGTCGAACACAAGGTCGAGCGAAGCCCAGTCCTTGTGCGCCTCGCCATCCGGCAACTCGATGCGGATCACGCGCGGGTAGTGGGGCGCCAGCGCGCGCTCCAGCGCCGCGCCATGCAGCGCGCCCACCGTCGGGTTGGTCACGACGGCCGCCAGTGCGGCTTTCGGCAGCCCGTGCCAAGCCGCGTCGTCGCCCAGCAGCCCCGGGCCGATCAGGATGTCATAGCTGCGATCGCCCAGTGCGATGGGCACGCGCCCCGAGGAAGTCGCAGTCGTCGTGGAACCCGGCATGTGCCGAGTTTACGGTTGCGCTCCGTCCGGCAACGCGGGCTCGGCACGCCCTGCCGCCAGCCCGGCCAGGTCGACCTGCATCAGCACCATGTTGACGAGGGTATGGACGGATGGACGCCCGGTCTCCACCACGTAGTGCGCCGTCGCCCGGTACAGCGGGTCGCGCTCGGCAAACAGCGCGCGCAGGCGCTTCAGGGGATCGGCCGAACCCTGCAGCAGCGGCCGGTGCGTGTCATGGCGCAGCCGTCGCGCCAGCTCCTCGGGCGTGCTGCGCAGGTAGAAGACCGCGCAGTGCGCATGCAGCACCGCGCGGTTGCCTTCGCGCAGTACGGCGCCGCCTCCGGTGGCGACCACGCGCGAAGTGCTGTCGCCCACGACCTGCTCGATCACCGACTGCTCGACGTCCCGGAAGGCCGGTTCGCCATGCAGCTCGAAATACTCGCGGATGGAGCAACCGATGCGCTGCTCGATCAGATGGTCCGTGTCGACGAAGGGCCAACCCAGGTGGCGCGCAACGTGACGCCCGACAGTGGACTTGCCACTGCCGGGCATTCCGACGAGGGCGATCAATCGATTCAGGTGTCGTTCACGCGCAGGTGCGCCTCAGCGCGTCATCGCCTTCTCGGTGACGACACGCGGCGTCAGGAAGACGAGCAGTTCGGTGCGCGACGTGTCCTTGGTCGTGGTCTTGAACAGGTTGCCCAGGAATGGAACGTCTCCAAGCAAAGGCACCTTGGTCACATTGGTCGACTCGTTCTGCTCGAAGATGCCGCCGATCACGACCGTGCCGCCATTCTCGACCAGGACGTTGGTCTTGATTTCCTTGACGTTGATCTCGCGACCCAGTGCCGTCAGCGTTCCCAGGCTGTCCTTGTTGACCTTGACGTCGAGGATGACGTTGCCCTCGGGCGTGATCTGCGGCGTGACCTCGAGCTTCAGGCTGGCCTCGATGAACTCGACAGAGGTGGCGCCGGAACTGGTGGACTTCTGGAACGGGATCTTCGTGCCCTGGCTGATCGAGGCCTTGATCTGGTCGGCCGTGACGATGCGCGGGCTGGAGACGATCTTGCCCTTGCCATCCGCCTCGAGAGCGGAAATCTCGAGATTGATGAAACGGCTCGCGTCACGGTTGAACAGCGCGAGGCTGAAACTCGCCGGGTCGTAGCCCCCCTGGCCGACGGCGGGAAGGTTGACGAAATTGCCCGACGACGTGACGGTGGCGATGCCGCCGGCAGGCTGCGACACGTCGATCGTGGGCGCGAACGTGCCGCGCGGACGTCCGATCACGCCGCCCGGATCGTTCACGAATCGCCCACCGAGCTTGACGCCGAGGGACTTGCCAAAACTGTCGTTGGCCTCGACGATGCGCGCCTCGATCATGACCTGGCGCACGGGAATGTCGATCTTGGCGATCAGCTGCTGGATCTCCTCGAGCTTGGAGGGGATGTCCGTCACGAAGAGCTGATTCGTGCGTTGCTCGGACAGCACGCTGCCGCGCGGCGACAGGATGCGGCTCGTCGTGCCGCCCTGGCCGCCGCTGCTGCCCGTACCCACCAGGCCCTTGGCCACGTCCTCGGCCTTCGTGTAGTTGAGCTGGAATCCCTGCGTGCGCAGCGGCTCGAGCTCCGTCTTCTTCTTGCCGGCCTCGAGTTCGGCGTTCTCCTTGATCGCGATTTCGTCCTTGGGCGCGATCCAGATCACGTTGCCGCTCTTGCGCATGCCCAGGCCCTTGGCCTGCAGGATGATGTCCAGCGCCTGGTCCCAGGGCACGTCCTTGAGGCGCAGCGTCAGGCTGCCCCCGACGGTGTCGCTGGTCACGACGTTGAAGTTGGTGAAGTCCGCGATCACCTGCAGCAGCGAACGCACCTCGATGTTCTGGAAGTTCAGGCTCAGCTTCTCACCCTGGTAGCCGGGCCCTTGCGTGAGCTTGTTCGGGTCGACGCGCACCGGGCGCACTTCGACGACGAACTGCGTGTCGCTTTGGTAGGCGCTGTGCTCCCAGTTCCCACGCGGCTCGATCAGCATGCGCACGCGATCACCGCTCTGCGTCGTGGTGATCGTCTGGATGGGCGTGCCGAAATCGGTCACGTCCAGGCGGCGACGCATGCTGTCGGGCACGGCCGCGCGCGGGAACTCGACCAGCAGCGAGGCCCCCTGCTGGCGGATGTCCACGCCCATCTGGCTGCTGGGCAGCGTGACGATGACGCGCCCCGACCCGTCCACGCCGCGGCGGAAATCGATGTCCTTCAGCGCGAGCTGCTCACGGTTCTGACTCGGCGCGAACGGCGTCGCGGTCGCCGGTGCGGCGGCCGCTGCCGGCGCAGCGGCCACAGCGGTCGAGCCGGCAGTCGCCGCGCTTTCGACCACGATCACCAGAGCCTTGCCGTCGAGCTGTGCGCGGTAGGCCGCGGCCTGCTTGAGGTTGAGCACGACGCGCGTGCGATCCCCCGCCTGCGCCACGGCCACGGAGCGCAGGTTGCCCGCGTTGATGTCCACGGTGGGCCGTCCCAGCGCGCTGCCCACACCGGGCAGGTCGATCGCAATGCGCGGCGGCTGCTGGATCACGAAGCCACTGGGCACGGCCTTGAGTGCCTCGCTCAGCTCCACGCGCACGACATCGCCACCGCCCTGCTGGCTGCTGCTGATCGACTGGATCACGCCCTGTGCCCAGCTTGCCGCGGGGGTGCCGACGGCCAGCGCCAGCGCCAGGCTCCACGAACGCCAGTTGATCATCGACATGCGGTTCTCCTTCGGGTTCTTCATCGCGTTGCCTGCCCCACCAATTGCAGCGAGCTGTTGCGCTCGATCCATTCCCCCGCCGCGTCCTGCACCACTTCGCGCAGGACGAGCTCAGTTTCGCTGATGCGCAGGATCCGGCCGTAGTTCTGCCCGATGTAGTCGCCCGGCTTGACCTGGTACAGCAACCCATCGACGCGCAGCAAGGCGTACGGACGGCCCAGTTTGTTGAGGCTGCCCACCATCGTCATGCTGTCCAGCGGATAGGCCTCCAGCGGTTCCTTGCGGCGCTTGAGCTCGGCGGCCAGCAGTGAGCTCGGTGCGCGCTCGTCGCGCTTGAGCGCCACGGCCAGCTTCTGTCCGCTGAACGGCTCCGTGGCGTCGGCCCCCGCATAGGGCTCGGGATCGAACTTGCGCGGTGGCGCCAGTGGCGGCACGTTGGGCTTGACCTCGCGCTTTTGCTGTTCCATCCACTGCTGCAACTCGTCGAGGTCCGCCCCGCAGGCGGTCAGCAGACCAAGCACCAATGGAGCGGCGATGGCCAGTCGATGCAGACGCGTCTTCATTTCTTGGCCCCCGCCGGCTTCTTCTGGGACGCGATCTCGGCGGCATCCAGGTAGCGATAGGTCCGCGCCGTGGCGTCGAGCGCCAGGGCGCCTTCTCGGCCGCCGCCGGAGATCTGCAGGTCGTGCAGCGTCACGATGCGCGAGAGATTGGCGATGTCTGCGGTGAACGCACCGATGTCGTGGTAGCGACCGACGACGCGAATCGTGATCGGCAGCTCGGCGTAGTAGTCGCGCACCGCCACCGACCCCGGGCGGAAGAGTTCGAACTGCAAGCCACGCCCGATGCCGGCCTGGTTGATGTCGGTCAGCAGCGCGTCCATCTCGGCCTTGCCGGGGAGTTGCTTCTCGAGCTGGGTCACGTATTCCTCGACCTGCTGCTTCTGCTTGCGCAGCTCGGGCAGGTTCACCGCCTGCGCCAGCTTGTCGCGGTACTCCTTGCGCAGGCCCGGCTCCTTGTTGCGCTCCTGCTCCAGTTCGTCGGTCTTGTCCGAGAGGAGCAGGAACCATCCCAGCACGACGACCATCACGCCCAGCAGCAACCAGGTGGCGAGCTTGGGAAGGATCGGCCACTGCCCGGGCTCACGCGTGTTCAACCCGCGGAACTGGCTGGCCGCCTGCTCGAGCATCACGCTGACGTCGAAAGTCGATGACTTGTTGGATTTGGCCATGGTGCTACCTCAGGGAGCCTTGGCCACGGGGGCGCTGGCTGCGGCGGCCGGGGCAGCCGCCTGCGGCCGCTTGATCGACACGCGCATCGAGAAATCGAACAATCGGCCGCGCCCGCCCTGCGAGGCACCGGCCCTGATCTCGATGAGCTCCGGCTTCTCGAGCCAGGGTGAGCTGTAAAGCGTGTTGCGCAGGAACTCCGAGACGCGCTCGTTGGACTGCGCGACACCCGTCATCGTCACCACCTGCCCCGCCTGGCGGATCGTCGTCAGGTACACGCCCTCCGGTGTCTGCTTGACGAGTTCGTTGAGCAGGTGCACGGGAATGTTGCGGTTGGTCTGCAGGTCCTCGACCGCCTTCTGGCGCGCCTTGAGCGCGTCGATCTCGGCACGCAGGTTGGCGATGTCCTTGATCTGGGCTTCGAGCTTCTTGATCTCGGCGCCCAGGTAGGCATTGCGCTCCATCTGCGCCGACTTCATCTGGTCGAGCACCACGTACCAGGCGCCCGCCACGACCAAACCGACCACCGCCGCTGCGCCCAGCCCCGTGAAATACGCCGCCTTGCGGCGCTTGCGCTTCTCTTCCCGATGGGGAAGCAGGTTGATGAGGATCACTGCAGGAACCTCCGCATCGCCAGGC
Organism: Burkholderiaceae bacterium; assembly: GCA_035716845.1. GTDB lineage: Bacteria > Pseudomonadota > Gammaproteobacteria > Burkholderiales > Burkholderiaceae_C > CADEEN01. The sequence continues at coordinate 32,582 of DASTJE010000140.1, read as the reverse complement.
CGCAGGCCGTCAGGTAGGACGGCGCCTCACGGCGCACCTTGTTCTCGCGGACCGAGCCGCCCAGCTTCATGTGCTCGAAGGGGTTGACCACCATCGACGCGAATCCGGTGAGGTCGGTCACGCGGTCCTTCAAGCCCGGCAAAGTCGCGGTGCCCCCCGCGAGCATCACGTAGTGGACCTTGTGGTGCGGCGTGCTGGTGAAGAAGTACTGCAGGGCACGTCCGATCTCCTGCGACATCGTGTCCACGAAGGGCGCCAGGATCGCTGACTCGTAGTCCTCCGGCAAGTCGCCTCCGAGCTTCTTCGCTTCGGCCTCCTCGAAGGAGAACCCGTACTGGCGCGAGATGAGCTGCGTCAGCTGCGAGCCCCCGAAGGCCTGGTCGCGGTCGTACAGCAGTTCGTCGTCGCGCAACACCTTCAGACTGGTGGTGTCGGCGCCGATCTCGAACAGCGCCACCAGTGCATCCCTGCCCTCGTTGGGCAGCGTCTTGACAATGCGGCCCATCGCCAGGCGCGCGGCGTGGCTCTCGATGTCCAGCACGACGGGCTTCAGGCCGGCCGCCTCGGCCAGGCCCTGGCGGTCCTGCACGCGATCCTTGCGCGAGGCGGCGATCAGCACCTCGACGTCGCCGACCGATGTCGGGCTCGGCCCGATGACGCAGAAGTCGAGGCTCACCACGTCCAGCGAGAAGGGGATGTACTGGTTGGCCTCGCTCTCGACCTGCAGTTCGAGTTCCTCCTCGCGCAGGCCGGCCGGCAGCATGATCTTCTTGGTGATGACCGCCGACTGCGGCATGGCCATCGCCACGTTCTTGGTGCGCGTGCCGCTCTTGGCGACCACGCGGCGCACCGCATCGGCCACCTCGTCGAATTTCTCGATCTGGCCGTCGGTGATCCAGCCCTTCTCGAACGGCTCGGAGGCGAAGCGCTCGACGACGAACTCGCCCGCCGCCGTCTGCCCCAGTTCGACCAGCTTCGCGCTCGACGTGCTGATGTCCAGCCCGATCATCGACGCATGTTTGCGCCCCAGCAGCGCGTCGAGAAAACTCACGGCAGTACCCCCCAAGAGTGCGGCGCCGACTTCGCGTCGGCCGCACGCCGGCTTGTTAAGAAGTTACTTGAATGCTAGCAGTAAAGCCCTTGTGGCCCCAAGAAAAAGGCACGCTTTTCGGACCTCCTTCGTTGTCCCCAATCGACGTACGCCAATGTGAGCCAACGGGGCCATGCTGCCACGTCGGACGCCATTCGGCATCCCACGAACCCTGGCCGGTCGCGCAGCAGTTCACGCTCCGCAACAGCTCGGCAGGGGCTGATTCCTATAATTTCCCGTGACTTCCACACATCCGCCGGTGAGCCCGCTGAGCAATCTTCCCCCGTGGGCCCGCTGGCTCACGCGTGTGCTGGCCTGGGCTGTCGGCATCGCGGCCGCCGGCGCACTGTCGCTTGCGGCGCTGGCGGGCATCGGGCTGGCGGTCGCCTATCCGAACCTCCCGTCGATCGCCAGCCTCACCGATTACCAGCCCAAACTGCCGCTGCGCGTGTATTCCTCCGACGGCGTGCTGCTCGGGGAGTTCGGCGAGGAGCGCCGCAGTTTCATGCGGATCGGAGAGATCCCGAAGGTGATGCGCGACGCCGTCCTCGCGATCGAGGACGCGCGCTTCTACGAGCACGGCGGTGTCGACTACATCGGCCTTGCCCGCGCGGCACTGGCGCAGCTCCACGACGCGCGCAGCCAGGGGGCCTCGACAATCACGATGCAGGTCGCGCGCAACTTCTACCTGTCGCGCGAGAAGACCTTCACGCGCAAGCTTTACGAGGTGCTGCTGACCTGGAAGATCGAGAACCAGCTCACGAAGGACCAGATCCTCGAGGCCTACATGAACCAGATCTACCTGGGGCAGCGGGCCTACGGCTTCGCGGCCGCCGCGGAGATCTACTTCGGCAAGCCGCTCAAGCAGCTTTCGGTGGCGGAGGCCGCGATGCTGGCAGGCCTGCCCAAGGCACCATCGATCTACAACCCCATCGTCAACCCCAAGCGCGCCACGGCGCGCCAGCAGTACATCGTCGAACGCATGCTCGACAACGGCTTCATCACCGCCGAGCAGGCCGCGGCGGCGAAAGTGGAGAAGCTGCGCTACCGCAGCCAGAGCGAAGTCGCCGTGCACGCCGAGTTCGTGGCCGAGACGGCGCGCCAGCTGATCTACGCACAGTACGGCGAAGAAACCTACACGCGGGGCCTGAACGTCACCCTCACCGTGGACGCGGCAGGCCAGATGGTGGCGTACCGGGCGCTGCGGCGTGGCCTGATGGAGTTCGAACTGCGGCAGGTCTATCGAGGCCCGGAGGCCTTCGTGGACCTGCCCGCGGACCCGGCCGAAGTGGACACGCGCATCGCCGAGGCGCTGGCCGACCACCCCGACAACGACGATCTGAGAGCCGCCGTGGTGACGGAGGCCTCGCCGCGCAAGGTGGTTGCCGTGCTGAACGACGGCGAGGAGATCACGGTCACGGGCGACGGGCTGCGTCCCGTGACCTCCGGACTGGCGGACAAGGCGCCCGCGCAGAAGCGTGTCCGCCGCGGCGCGGTGGTGCGCGTCATCAAGGGCGTCAAGGGCCAATGGTCCCTCACCCAGGTGCCCGAGGTGGAGGGTGCGTTCATCGCGCTCGATCCGTCGAGCGGCTCGATCAAGGCGCTGGTCGGCGGTTTCGACTACGGCAAGAGCAAGTTCAACCACGTCACGCAGGCGTGGCGCCAGCCGGGCTCGAGCTTCAAGCCGTTCATCTACTCGGCAGCGCTCGAACGGGGCTTCACCGCAGCGACCGTCGTCAACGACGCGCCGCTGTTCTTCGACGCGACCGCGACGGGCAGCCAGCCCTGGGAACCGAAGAACTACGACGGCACCTTCGACGGGCCGATGCCGCTCAAGCGTGCGCTCGCCAAGTCGAAGAACATGGTCTCGATCCGGGTGCTGCAGTCGATCGGTCCGGAGTTCGCCCAGGAGTGGCTCACGCGCTTCGGATTCGAGGCCGAGAAGCACCCCGCCTACCTGACGATGGCCCTGGGCGCCGGTTCGGTGACGCCCCTGCAGATGGCCGGCGCCTACGCCGTGTTCGCCAGCGGTGGCTACCTGATGAGTCCGCGCCTGGTCGAGAAGGTGACCGACTCGAAGGGGCGCGTGCTTCAGTCGAGCCCCAAGCCGTCGCCCGACGAGTCGATGCGCGTGCTCGACGCGCGCAACGCTTTCGTGATGAGCGACCTGCTGCAGGAGGTGACCCGCTCCGGCACTGCGGCGCGTGCCCAGGCCACCCTCAAGCGCACGGACGTCTACGGCAAGACCGGCACGACCAACGATTCGATGGACGCCTGGTTCGCCGGATGGCAGCCCAGCGTGGTGGCGGTGGTGTGGATCGGCTACGACAACCCACGCAAGCTGGGCGATCGCGAGACCGGCGGCGGGCTCGCCCTGCCGGTGTGGATCGACTACATGAGCTTTGCGCTCAAGGGCGTGCCAGAGTCACCGATGCCGCCGCCCGATGGCGTCGTCAACGTCGGCAGCGACTGGTTCTTCCAGGAGTACGCGCAGGGCGCCGGCGTGGGCAGCGTCGGCCTCGAGGAGCGGGCACCGGTGCCCCCGACAGAGGCCGAGAAGAAAAGCATCCTCGACCTGTTCAGGAACTGAAGTCGAGCGCGCGCCCGGCTTGGTGGCTGGCCTCGCGATTCAGGCGTTCGAAGAAATCGGCGCCGTCGCGCGTGTCGCGCCAGGCCTCGCCGACGCGCTTGAAGTGGTAGCCACCCCCACGCGAAGCCAGCCAGATCTCGTGCAGCGGAGGCTGGGTGTTGATGACGATCTTGCTGGTGTCCGGAAAGACGAGTTCGAGCAGGCCGCCCGTGCGGTGCGCATCGATGTCGATCACGTCGTCATCGAGCCAGCGGTCGATGCATGCCTCGACGCGCGCCAGCGTCTCGCCGGCCAGGCGGTGGTACTCGGCATCGGTGAGTGGGGTGGCTTGCATGACGGCTGCCTATCTAGAATGACGCCCGATGAATCTCCTGCGCGTGATCAGTGTAGCGACCGCCCTCATGACCCTGACGGCGACGCTGGCGGCCTGCGGCCAGAAGGGTCCGCTGACCCTGCCGCCTCCTCCTGCCGCCTCGGCGCCCGCGCGATGAAGACCCGCCTGCCCGGTGCGCCGTTCATCGCCCGGCGCGGCATCGACCTGTATGTCGAGGATTGCCGCGTCGATGAAATCGCGGCCGTCCACGGCACGCCTCTGTATGTCTATTCGCGCAACGCAATGCGCAGCGCAGTCTCCGGCTACGCCGAGGCGCTGGCAGGGCGAGCTCACTTGATCTGCTACGCGATGAAGGCCAACTCGTCGCTGGCGGTACTGCAGACCTTCGCAGAACTGGGCTGCGGCTTCGACATCGTCTCCGTCGGCGAGCTCGAGCGCGTGCTCGCCGCCGGTGGCGACGCGCGCAAGGTCGTGTTTTCCGGCGTCGGCAAGCGGCGCGACGAGATGCGGCGCGCCCTCGAGGTCGGCATCAAGTGCTTCAATGTCGAGAGCACGACGGAGTTGCGGCTGCTGTCGGACGAAGCCTGCTCGGCGGGGCGCACGGCCCCGGTGAGCCTGCGCATCAATCCGGACGTGGACGCCCGCACCCACCCCTACATCTCCACCGGGCTGAAGGACAACAAGTTCGGCATCGCCCACGACGAGGCGCGCCAGGCCTACCGCGACGCGGCCCGCCTGCCCGGTCTCGAGGTGGTGGGCATCGACTGCCACATCGGCTCGCAGATCACCGAGGTCGCCCCCTACCTGGACGCGCTGGACCGCCTGCTCGACCTGATCGAGACGCTGGAGGCCGATGGCCTGCGCATCCGCCACCTCGACGTCGGCGGCGGGTTGGGCATCACCTACACGGACGAAGCACCGCCCCCGGCGGGGGATCTGGTGCGCGCGCTGCTGGAGCGCGTCGACGCACGCGGCCACGGCCACCGCGAGCTGCTCCTCGAACCTGGACGCTCGCTCGTCGGCAACGCCGGCGTGCTGGTGACCGAGGTGCTGGTGGCCAAGCGTGGCGGGCAGAAGAACTTCTGCATCGTCGACGCGGCGATGAACGACCTGCTGCGCCCCGCGCTGTACGACGCCACGATGGGCATCGTGCCGTGCCGGCTGCGCGACGGCACGCCGACGCTGTGGGACGTGGTCGGCCCGGTATGCGAATCGGGCGACTGGCTGGGGCGCTCGCGCCTGCTGGCGGTCGAGCCGGGCGACCGCCTCGCCGTGCTGTCTGCCGGTGCCTACGGCATGAGCATGGCCGGCAACTACAACAGCCGCCCGCGCGCGGCCGAAGTCATGATCGATGGCGAGCGCGCCCACCTGATCCGCGAGCGCGAGGCACTGAGCGATCTGTTCGCCCGCGAGCGGCTGATCCGCTGAGTTCGAGGCGCCAAGGCGCCGCGCTCAGATCCGCCCCTCCTCCACCGCGTGGCAGGCCACGCGTATGCCCTCGAAGGCCTGCAATGCCGGGCGCTCGGCGGCGCAGCGCGCATTGGCGTGCGGACAGCGCGGATGGAAGGCGCAGCCGGTGGGCGGATTCAGCGGGTTGGGCACCTCGCCCTGCACCGGCGTGCGGGCGCGGCCGGACATGTGAATGTCGGGGATCGCGTCGAGCAGCATGCGCGTGTAGGGATGGCGCGGCCGCGCGAACAGCGTCGCCTTGTCCGCCAGCTCGACGAGACGCCCGAGGTACATCACGCCGACCTCGTCGCTCACGTGCCGCACGACCGCCAGGTTGTGCGAGATGAAGAGGTAGGTCAGTCCGCGCTGGCGCTGCAGGTCCTTCATGATGTTGAGGACCTGGGCCTGCACGCTCACGTCCAGCGCCGACGTGGGTTCGTCACAGACCAGGAACTCGGGCTGCGTGGCCAGTGCGCGGGCGATCGAGATGCGCTGGCGCTGGCCGCCCGAGAACTGGTGCGGAAACTTCTCGGCGTCGGCGGCCGCCAGGCCCACCGAGGCCAGCAGTTCGCCCACGCGTACGCGTTGCGCGTCCGCGCCGTCGGCGAGGCCGTGCTCGCGGATCGGCTCGGCCACGATGTCGAGCACCTTCCAGCGCGGGTTGAGGCTCGCATACGGGTCCTGGAAGATCATCTGCATGCGCCGCCGCAGCTGGCGCAAGGCAGATGCATCGAGCAAGCGCGTGTCGCGGCCGTCGAAGGCCACATGGCCGCGCGTGGGCGCATACAGTCCCACCAGCAGCCGGGCGACCGTGCTCTTGCCGCAGCCGGATTCGCCCACCAGGGCCAGCGTGCGCCCGCGCTCGATCGAGAAGCTCACGCCGTCGACGGCGTGGACGAACTGCCGCGGCTTGCCTTCGACGACACGGTTGAGCCAGGGTGCCGACACGTCGAAGACCTTGGCCAGGCCCTCGACCTGGACCAGCGGAGCGCCGCCAACGCTCGCGGGACGACCTTCCTGCGCCTTGCGCTCCGGCGCGAGCGCCTGGGAACGGCCGGGTGCGCTCATGCCGCCCTCCTCGTCTCGCCGGTCACCAGCCAGCAGGCCGCCAGGGTCGCGCCGGCATCCATCAAGTCCGGGCGCTCGCTCCGGCATCGTTCGGTCGCCTGCGGGCAGCGCGGATTGAAGGCGCAGCCAGTCGGAATGGCGTTGAGCCGGGGCATCGCGCCGTCGATCTGCGCCAGGCGCTCGCGATCCTCGTCCATCGCCGGAATGGAACCCATCAGGCCCACGGTGTACGGATGCGCAGGGCGGTGGATGACGTCGGCCACCGGGCCGATCTCGACGATGCGGCCGGCGTACATCACCGCCACGCGGTCGCAGGTCTCGGCGATCACGCCCATGTCGTGTGTCACCAGCATCACGGCGGCGCCGTGCTCCTTGCACAGGCGCTTGAGCAGGGAAATGATCTGCGCCTGGATCGACACGTCGAGCGCGGTGGTGGGCTCGTCGGCCACGATCAGCTTGGGTTCGGCCGCCAGCGCCAGCGCGATCACCACGCGCTGGCGCATGCCGCCGGAGAATTGGTGCGGGTACTGATCGATGCGCTGCTCGGCCGCCGGGATGCCCGTCTCCTGCAGCAGCCGGATCGCGCGCGCGCGGGCCTCGCCCTCGCTCACGGGCAGGTGCGTGCGGATCGTCTCGACCAGCTGGCGGCCGATCGTGTACAGCGGGTTCAGCGAGGTCAGCGGGTCCTGGAAGATCGCGCCGATGCGTCGCCCGCGGATGCGGCGCATCTCGTCGTAGGGCAGGTTGTCGATGCGCTGGCCCGCGAGCACGATCTCGCCGCCCGCGATGCGGCCGGGCGGGTCGAGCAGGCCGATGATCGAGGCACCGGTCAGCGACTTGCCGGCGCCCGACTCGCCGACCACGCCCAGGATCTCGCCCGGCGAGATCGAGAACGAGATGTCGTCGAGCGCCAGCAGGGTGCCGCGCCGCGTGGGGAATTCCACGCGCAGATGCTTGACTTCGAGCAGGGGAGCAGTGGCCATCGGCGGCTCAGCGCAGGCGCGGGTTGAGGGCGTCGCGCAACCAGTCGCCCAGCAGGTTCACCGACAGTGCGATCAGCACCAGCATCAGGCCGGGGAAGATCGTGATCCACCATTCGCCGGAGAACAGGAAGTCGTTGCCGATGCGGATCAGCGTGCCCAGCGAGGGCTGCGTCGGCGGCACGCCCACGCCCAGGAACGACAGCGTGGCCTCCGTGAGGATGGCGGTCGCCACCTGGATGGTGGCCAGCACCAGCACCGGCCCCATCACGTTGGGCAGCACATGCCGGGACATGATGCGCAACGGCGCCACGCCGGTGACGCGTGCGGCCTGCACGTACTCCTTGTTGCGTTCGACCAGCGTCGAGCCGCGCACCGTGCGTGCGTACTGCACCCAGCCGGGCAGGGCGATCGCCAGCACCAGCACGGCGAAGGCCAGCGTATCGTGCGCATTGGGGAACATCGCCCGGCCCACGCCGTCGATCAGCAAAGCGATCAGGATCGACGGGAAGCTCAGCATCACGTCGCACACGCGCATGATCAGCGCATCGGTCTTGCCGCCGACGAAGCCCGACAGGAGACCGAGCCCCACGCCGATCAGCACCGACAGCAGCACCGATGCGACACCCACCATCAGCGAGATGCGGGCGCCGTACATGATGGCCGAGAGGATGTCGCGGCCCTGGTCGTCGGTGCCCAGCAGGTACTTCGGATTGGCGCCCTCGAAGCCCACCGGCGGCGTGCGCGCGTCGGCCAGCTCGAGGGTGGCAAGGTCGAACGGATTGTGCGGCGCCACCCAGTTGGCGAACAGCGCGCAGAACACGCAGACGAAGGCCACCACCGCCGCCCCCATCGCCATCGGCGAGGAGCGGAAGCTGTGCCAGACGTCGCCGTCGAAGAAGCGCTGCAGCGCCGTGGTCGTCATCGCCGCGTCCGCGTCTTCACTTGCCCTTGACCGAAACCCATTTGAAGAACATGCGGTTATCCGGCAGCTGGACCAGATTCACGTTCTTGCGCAGCCCCCAGGCCAGCGCCTGCTGGTGCAACGGGATGTGGCCGATGTCGTCCTGGTGGATCTTGAAGGCTTCCCGGATCATCGCGTTGCGCTTGGCGTCGTCGGTCTCGGACTGCACCTTGGCCGTCAGCTCGTCGAACTTCGCGTTGCTGTAGCTGCCGAGGTTGAACTGGCCCTGGCCCTTGTCGGTGGGCGAGGCCATCAGTGCGGACATCGCATCGTGTGCGTCGGTCGTGCTGGGCGTCCAGCCCAGCAGGTAGAAGCTCGTGTCGCGGCGCAGGATCTTCGGGAAGTAGGTGTTCTTCGTCTCGGCCTGAAGGTTGACCTTGACGCCGATGCGCGCGAGGTTGGCCGCCACCGCCTGGCAGATCGGCCCGTCGTTGACGTAGCGATCGTTCGGGCAGTTCATGCCGACCTCGAAGCCGTTGGGGTAGCCCGCGTCGGCGAGCAGCTTCCTGGCAGCGTCCGGGTCGTACGGCAGGCGCTTGTTCATGTCCTGCTGGAAACCGCGCACGCCGGGGCCGACCATCAACGCCGTGGGGTTGGCCGCGTTGCGCATCACGCGCGACCTGATGCTCTCGATGTCGATGGCCTGGTAGAAGGCCTGGCGCACCCGCTTGTCCTTGAACGGGTTCTTGCCCTTCACGCTCGAGAACTGCAGCTCGTCGCGCTTCTGGTCCATGCCGAGGAAGATCGTGCGCAGCTCAGGCCCCTGCAGCACGTCGAGGTTGCCGCTGGACTTGATGCGGTCCACGTCCTGCAGCGGCACCGGTTCCATCACGTCGATCTCGCCGGACAGCAGCGCGGCCACGCGCGTCGCGTCGTTGCCGATCGGGGTGAACACGACCTCGTCGACGTTGCCCTCGACCTGCCCCCAGTAATTGAAGTTGCGCACGATCACCGTGCGCGTCGAGGGCTGACGCTCCTTGAGGCGGAACGGGCCGGTGCCGTTGGCACGGAACGAGGCGGCGTTCTCGACCCCCTTGCGCCGGTCCACCGGGCGTTCGGCCTTGTTGTCCTCGCACCACTTCTTGCTGAGCATGTAAAGGCTCGTCAGCGTGTCGGGCAGGATCGGGAACGGCGCGCTGGTTTCGATGTCGACGACGAAGTCGTTGACCTTGCGGACCTCCTTGATCGGTGCGGTGTAGCCCTTCATGTCCGAGCCGTCGGCCGCGCCGCGCGCGAAGCTGAACACCACGTCGTCGGCCGTGAACGGAGTTCCATCGTGGAACTTGACGCCCTTGCGCAATTCGAAGCGCCAGACGGTCGGCGAGGACTGCGTCCACTTGGTGGCCAGCGCCGGCACCAGCTTCATGTCCTTGCCGCGGGCGACCAGGCCCTCGTAGATGTTGCCGGTGAAGCTCAACTGCAGGGTTTCGTTGAGCGAGTGCGGGTCCATCGACATCACGTCGCCGACATTGGCCACCCGCAGCGTGGCGGCCGAGACGGCACCGCAGGCCAGCAGCGCGGCGGCGATCAAGGTGTTCTGGAAGCGCTTCATGCGTGGTTCTCCTTGGAGGGATTCATTGTGCCGGCAGCGGCATCGATCGCTCGACCAGTGCCGAGAAGAGGGCCGCCCCGAGCGGCAGCACCTCGTCGTTGAAGTCGTAGCGCGAGTTGTGCAGGAAGGCGTGCCCGCCCTGCCCGAGCCGCAGGTAGGCCCCGGGCTTGACCTGCAGCATGAACGAGAAGTCCTCGGCCCCCATGCTGGGGGGAAGGTCACGCCGGACCTTGTCCTCGCCGACGAGTGCGGCCGCGGTATCGGCCGCGAACCGGGCGTGATCGGCGCTGTTGACGGTGGCGGGATACGCGCGCCTGTAGTGCAGCGTGGCGGTGGCACCGAACGCCGCCGCGACCGACTCGACGAGTCGGCCCAGGCGCTCCTCCACCATGTCCTGGACCTCCGGTCGGAAGGTGCGCACCGTGCCCACCAGCCGCGCCTCGCGCGGGATCACGCTGAAAGCGTTCAGGTCGCCCGCCTGCAGTGCGCACAGGCTCACGACGGCGCTGTCCACGGGGCTGACGTTGCGCGCCACGATGCTCTGCGCCGCCGTGATGATGTGCGCCGCCACCAGCACCGGATCCACCGCCAGGTAGGGGTGCGCGCCGTGCCCGCCACGCCCGTGCACGATGATCTCGATGCGGTCCGCCGCGGCCATCATCGGGCCCGCGTTGACGCCGATCGTGCCCGCGGGCAACGCCGGCCAGTTGTGCATGGCGTACACGGCCTCGGCCGGGAAGCGCTCGAAAAGGCCATCGTCGATCATTGCCTTGGCGCCAGCGAAGCCCTCCTCGCCCGGTTGGAAGATCAGCACCGCGCTGCCATCGAAGCGCCGGGATTCGGCCAGGTAGCGCGCCGCACCCACCAGCATCGTCGTGTGGCCGTCATGGCCGCAGCCGTGCATCAAGCCTGCGTTCGACGAACGCCAGGCGACATCGTTCTCCTCGTGCATCGGCAGCGCGTCCATGTCGGCGCGCAGCCCGATGAGGCGGCGGCTCGCACGCGAGGCGCCGTGCACCACCGCCACCACGCCGGTGCGCCCGATGCCCTCGTGGATCTCGTCGACACCGGCCGCGCGCAGCGCCGCCACCACGCGCGCCGCGGTGCGCCGCTCCTCGAATCCGATCTCGGGGTGGGCGTGCAGGTCGCGCCGGAAGGCCGTGAGCTCGCCCTGCCAGGCGCCGAGCCTGCGGTATGCGTCCATCCCCATGATCAATGGCCGGCAGCGCTGCGCTCGATGCGCAGGCGCGGATCGACCGCGAAGTACAGCAGGTCGACGATCAGGTTGATGACCACGAAGATCAGCGCGATCAGGCACAGGTAGGCCGCCATCACCGGAATGTCGGCGAACTGCACCGCCTGGATGAACAGCAGTCCCATGCCCGGCCACTGGAACACCGTCTCGGTGATGATGGCGAACGCGATCAGGGAGCCCAGTTGCAGGCCGGTGATCGTGATCACCGGCACCAGCGTGTTCTTCAGGGCGTGCCCGAAGTAGACGGCGCGGTCGGACAGTCCGCGCGCGCGCGCGAACTTGATGTAGTCGGTGCGCAGCACCTCGAGCATCTCGGCGCGCACCAGACGCATGATCAGCGTGAGCTGGAAGATGCACAGCGTCACCGACGGCAGGATGAGGTGCTTCCAGCCGTCTGCCGTCAGCAGGCCGGTGGTCCATGTGCCCAGGGCCACCGTCTCGCCGCGGCCGAAACTGGGCAGCACCTTGAAGGTGACCGCGAACACCAGGATCAGCAGGATCCCGATGAGGAAGGTCGGCAGCGACACGCCCAGCAGCGAGAACGTCATCAGCGCCTGCGACAGGAAGTTTCCGCGCTTGAGCGCCGCATACACCCCCATCGGGATGCCGAACACCAGCGCCAGCAAGGCGGCGCCGAAGGCGAGCTCGATCGTGGCGGGAAAGCGTTCGACGATCAGCGCCGACACCTTGCGCCCCTGGCGCAGCGACAAGCCGAACTCTCCCTGCATCGCGTTGCCGACAAAGGCCGCGAACTGCACCGGGAACGGCTGGTCCAGCCCCAGGTCGGCGCGCAACTGCGTGCGCTGCTCCGGCGTCGCGTCCTGGCCCAGCAGGTTGGTGACCGGGTCGCCCACGTACTGGAACAGCATGAAGGCGATGAAGGCCACCGTGAGCATCACGATGACGGCTTGCGCCAGGCGGCGCAGGATGAAAGCCAGCATCGTGCGCTCAGTTGACCTTCACGCTGCGCATGTCGATGCGGTTGTCAGCCCGGTGGTACATGTCGACGTTCTTCTTCATCGCCCACGGGATGATCTGGTTGTGCAGCGGGATGTGCGAGACATCCTGGTGCGACAGCAACAAGGCCTGCTCGATGAGCTGGGTGCGCGTCTTCTGGTCGACCTCCTTCTTGATGCGCTCGACCAGCGCGTCCATCTGCGGGTTGCTGTAGCGGCCCACGTTGTAGTTGCCGTCGCCCTGCGCCCCGACCGAGCGCACGAGCGACTGCAGCGAATACAGCGCGTCGAAGGTCGGCACGCCCCAGCCGAGCATGTAGATGCTGGCCTCGTAGCGCTGGATCATCGGGAAGTACGTGGTCAGCGGCAGCGTGCGCAGCTTGGCCTTGACGCCGACCTTGGCCCACATCGCGGCCACCGACTGGCAGATCTCCTCGTCGTTGATGTAGCGGTTGTTCGGGCAGGCGAAGTCGACCTCGAAGCCTTGCGGGTAACCCGCCGCGGCCAGCAGCTTCTTCGAGGATTCGGGGTCATAGGGGTAACGCGCATCGGCCTTCTTCGTCCAGCCGTTGACCTGCGGCGCGATCAGCGCGCCCGTGGGCTGCGCGAGGCCGCGCATCGTCACACGTGCGATGGTCTGGATGTCGATCGCCTGGTACAGCGCCTGGCGCACGCGCTGGTCCTTCAGGGGATTCTTGCCCTTGACGTTGCTGCCGGGCAGCTCGTCGCGGTACTGGTCCATGCCGAAGAAGATCGTGCGATTCTCGGCACCGTCCACCACCTTCAGCGAAGGCGCGGCGCGCAGCTTGGCCAGGTCGGCCGGTGACGGATCGAGCACCATGTCGACCTCGCCGGAGAGCAAGGCCGCCACGCGCGTGGCCTCGGACTTGATCGGCGTGTAGACGATCTCGGTGACGTTGCCTTCCGCCTTGCCCCACCAGTTGGGATTCCTGGTCAGCACCAGCTTCACGTCCTGCTCCCAGCTCTTGAGCAGGAACGGTCCGGTGCCGTTGGCGTGGCGGTGCGCGAAGTTCTCGTCCTTGGTCTTGATGTCCTTGGGTTCGACCGACTTGTTCTTCTCGGCCCACTCCTTGTCCATCATGCGAAGCTCGGTGAGCTGGCGCTGCAGCACCGGATTCGGCCCCTTGGTGAAGATGTCGATCGTGAAGTCGTCGACCCTGACGACGCGATCGATGCCCTGGGTATAGACGCCGTAATTGGACGTCTTGGCCATCGCGCGTTCGAGCGAGAACTTCGCGTCATCGGCGTTGAACGCCGAGCCGTCATGGAACTTGACACCCTGGCGCAGCGTGATGCGCACCTGGGTGGGGCTGAGCTGCTTCCAGCTCGTGCCGAGCATCGGCTCGAGCTCGAACTTCCTGTTGTAGTAGAAGAGCGACTCGTAGACCGCGGCGTGCACGCCGTTGGCCAGCGCATTGTTCTGCGAGTGGATGTCCCAGGTGGGAATGTCGCTTGCGCTGGACCACTTGAAAGTCTTGGCCGCCGCGGGCGCGGTGGCCGCCAACGCGGCTGCGGCCAGCACGGCCAGCAATTGGCTGTTGTTCATCTTGATTTCCATCGACGAAGGGTCGCGATACACAAGGCAGCGATGTTGGCCGAGCAACCGTACCAGTGCCAAGAGGGGAACCCCGCCCGGAACAGGGATAGCGGCCCGCACTGCGGATACGCAGGCAGTCTCGCGGTCAGGCCACTCGAATATTGCGGTAGCGCGTGTGCAGTCTGGAGCGCGTATTGTCGCCGTCGGTCATCACCGCCACGGCCAACAGCGGCCCCGGGGCCTCGCCGAACGCAAGGCGGTAATCGGCGTCGATGGAGCGCTTGTAATGGCGCCAGCGCCTGACATGCCCGTTGCCTGATTCGACGACGATCTTGCGCACTCGATCGCTGCGCGGGTGCACCACCACCGCGCCCACGGGCAGGCGCGTATCCCAGACGTACGTGAGCGTTGCGTAGGGCGGCGTCTCGCCGGTGAGTGCCCTGGCGAGCTCGAATTGCAGTTGGTTGCGCTGGGACAGGCGCTTGACGTCGCCGCCGAAGGCCAGCAGCACGCGCGCGGCGGCATCGGTGGCATCGGCGGTGGCCACGTCGCCGCCCTCGGGCAGGGCCTGCGTCCACCACGCGAATTCCAGCTCCCGCGCCTGAGCCGCGGATGCCATCCTGCGGCGATACATCGAGGCCGACGCGTCGGCGCGGGCCACGAGTTCGCGCTCCGGCCCTTGCCCCTCCCAGCGGTATTCCGTTCGCGCCTTGCCCGGCAGCGGCACGTCGTGCCAGCCTTCGGCGTCGCGATGAAGGGCAGGCGCTGTCGCGCAGCCGGTCAGGGCCGCACCACCGGCGATGGCCAGCAGCCGACGACGCGTGAACGAGCCGGGGTGCGCGATCGGAAGGACGGAATCGGCATGAAGCATGGCACTCACATGTGAGAAGCCGCCCCGAGGGCGGCTTCGACAAGCAGTCCGCAGCGCGACCGGATCAGAAGCGGTGCCGGATCCCGATTGCGACGCTGTTCGCATCGGTGCCCGCACTGGCCGTCACGCCGCCCAGGAAACCCGCCTGCCCAGGCGCCGCCTGGCCAAGCCCCTTGTTGTTGAAGTGCGTCACGACGGCATTGATGTCGGTGCGCTTCGACAGGGCATAAGTGTACGCAACGCCGTAGGACGCCGTGTCCGCGTTGTTCGGGCGCTTGTCGTCGAAGGCGCTGTAGGCGACGTACAGCGTGTTGCTGCCCATCGGCATCTTGTAGCCGATATGCATCAGTCGCCCGTCCTGGCGCATCGCGTTGATGAAGGCGTTCTCGACCAGGGTCGCGAACGCCTGCGGGACGCTCTGCGCCACGAGGCTCTGGTCGATGGCCGACAAGCCCGTCGGGTGGTCGTCCTTGACGATGCCGTACAGGCCGCTCACCGTCCCCGGGCCGATGTTGGCCGACGCGCCGATCACGGTCGACGTCAGCGACTTCTCGCCCAGCTCGTTGTTGCGCGTGTTGTAGCCGATGCCCGCCGCGTACGGACCGGTCTTGTACATGGCCATGCCGCCCACCAAGCGGTTGGCCGTGTTGTTGCCCGACACGCCGCCGAAGGCATAGAACAGGTTGGCCGTCAGGCCACCCATCTGGATGCGGTACTGGAGCGCGTTGCTGACCCGGATATCCACCGACGACGGGATCGACGCCACCTGACCGGCGGCCAGGCTCGACTGCGTGCCGAGCGTGTCGAACGTGGCATTGATCTCGTACGCCGGCGTGTACTGACGGCCGCCGATGATGGCGCCGACCGGGGTCACGAGGCCGACAAAGGCCTGCCGATCCCAGAAATTGCCCGCCAGATTCACACCGATCGAACTGCCGATGGAGGCAGCGACGCCGGACACCGCCGGCTGCAACCCGGCCGGCAGGCCCATCAGGCCGGCCTGGCTGATGCGGTCAGGCGCCTGGGTGCCCGAGGGCGGACGGTTGTTGACGGTGCCGGTGTTGAGCTCGGTGCGGTTTTCGAGCGTGAACAGCACGCGCCAGCCCCCGCCCAGATCCTCGCTGCCGCGCAAGCCGATGCGGCTGCCCTCCATGATGCCGCTCACCAGTGCCGTGTCGGTGCCACTCTTGTAGCCGGTCACGCGCTGCACGCCGGCGTCCACGATGCCATAAATCGTCACGGTGGGCGCGGACTGCGCAAACGCCGATACGCTGGCCAGGGCCAGCAACGACAGAGCGAGCTTCTTCATGGTCGAATGTCTCCTGATCCGTATCGACGGATCATCCCCGATCGCCGCGTGCGCCGTCCGGGCGCTGTTGCTGGCGGCGCACACTCACTTACCCTAGTCCGGCGCTCGCCCTGACGCAGCGCAAAGAAAAAGGGCTGCCCGAGGGCAGCCCTTCGACCGAATCGCCGAGGCGATCAGAACTTGTGCCAGATGCCCACGTCGAACTGGGCCTTGTTCTGGGTCGACGTGAAGCCGGAACCGCTGGTCTTGCCCACGTCGGTGTAGACGATGGTGCGCTTGGACAGGTTGTAGTCCACGCCGAGACCGAACTTCTTCTTGTTTTCGTCGGACCACTTCATGTAGCCGGCCTTGAAGGTCGCGGCGCCCATCGGGACGCGCGTGCCCACCGACCAACGGCTCACGTCGGCCGTCGCGCTGATGTCGCCCTTTTCCCACTGGGCCATCACGGTTGCGACGCCGAGGTTGTACAGGCCGTACAGACCGGTGGTCTTCTGGTCCTTGGAGTTGCGGTCGTAGGCCACGGCAAGGCGCAGCGGGCCGGCCGCGTAGTTGGCGCCGATGCCCATCGGACGCTCGGTACCGTTGGTCATCGCGGTGGCAGTCGGTGCACCGTTCTGGTCGGCGGCGGCGATGTTCGCGCTGATCGTCAGACCGCCCAGATTGGGCGTCGTGTACATGATGTTGTTGTTGTTGCGCGAGCTGCCCGCCAGGCCGGCGTTGACGCCGCCGGTGTGGGTGGAGCCGATCGTCTCGGTGCCGAACGGGTCGAAGTCACCGTTGTAGATCTGCAGGACGGGCAGCATGCGGCCCAGACGCAGGTCACCGAAGCCGCCCTTCAGGCCGACCCAGGACTGGCGGTAGAAACGCCCGACGCCCGGCTGCGACGTGATCGTGCCGTCGGCCGCGCGGAAGCGATGGTTGAGCGAGAAGTAGGCGCTCATGCCGCCGCCGAGGTCTTCGGTGCCCGACAGCGTGAAGTTCGAACGGCCCGAGTTGCCGGAGCCCATTTCCCACGCACCGTTGGCGCGGACAACCGACACGTCGATGCCACCCGACAGGGTGACGGAGGACTGCGCCGACGCGGCACTGGCAAAGGCGCCCAGCGCGGCGAGAGCGAGCAGGGATTTCTTCATTGCGACGATCTCCTAAGTTGGTCAAGGGGTCCCGATCCCACGCCATCGGCACAAAAACGTGCGCGCCGCGCCCACCGGGCCAACCTCCTTACGCGGAAGTTGGGCGTATTGCACCAGACCCCTCGGGGGGGTGCAAAGACTTCACGGAGAAATCGCTCGGGGCTGTTGTCGGCTGACAACGTGCTCCACCCACCGCGCCGGTCGGACACGCCTCATTGTCAGTGGTAACTTCGCTTCTTCACCTGCACTGGCGTCGCCTCATGAGCACCACCCTCGACCGCTGGATCTCCGCCGCCGACGCGGCGCTGCGCACCGTGAGCGGGGGTGTGCAAGCGGCACGACCGATGCCGCGCGCCGACGCGCCGGACGCCAACCTGTCCCCGGACGAGCGGCGGCTCGCGGCCGCACTGATCCGCGTCGACCATGTGGGCGAGGTCTGCGCGCAGGCGCTGTACCAGGCGCAGGCGCTCACGGCCCGCTCCGAATCCCTGCGCTTGCACATGCGCCAGGCCGCACGCGACGAGGTGGACCACCTGGCCTGGACCGCGCAGCGCCTGCGCGAACTGGGCGACCGTACCAGCCTGCTCAATCCGCTCTGGTACGCCGGGGCCTTCGCGATCGGCCTGGCGGCCGGTCGCGCCGGTGACCGCTGGAGCCTGGGCTTCGTGGTCGAGACCGAGCGGCAGGTCGAAGAGCACCTGGCCGGCCACCTCGATCGTCTGCCGGCGGCCGACCGCGCTTCGCGCGCCATCGTCGACGTGATGAAGCAGGACGAGGCGCGCCACGCCCGACAGGCCGACGAGGCCGGCGCGGCACGACTGCCGCTGCCCGTGCGCTGGACCATGCGCGCCGCGGCCAGGGTCATGACAGCCACGGCGCATTACCTTTAAAGGCTCAGGCGGCGACGATCTCGTGCGTGCTGACGATTTCGGCCGTGCGGCCGAGCATCGCCGTGGCGGAACAGTACTTCTCGTGCGACAGCGTCACCGCGCGCGCCACCGCCTCGGGCGGCAGGTTGCGGCCGCTCACGATGAAGTGCATCACGATGCGGGTGAAGACCTTGGGGTCGGTGGGCGCACGCTCGGCGTCGAGCCGCACGCGGCACCCGGTCACCTCGTGCCGTCCGCGCTTGAGAATCAGCACCACGTCGTAGGCGGTGCAGCCGCCGGCGCCGGCCAGCACGGTCTCCATCGGGCGCGGCGCGAGGTCGCGCCCGCCGCCGTCGACAGCGCCGTCCATCGTCAGCAGGTGCCCGCTGCCCGTCTCCGCCACGAAGCTCATCCCTCCGGGCCCCATCCAATCCACCACGCAATGCATTGCCGATTCACCCTCGAACGCTGGTTTGATGCTCGCATATGATGCAGCGCAACACGACACAGCGCAGCGGAAGGGTATCGGAGATGGCCAGGGCGAGGGCTGCAGGCGGCAGCTACCTGCAACGCATCCTCACGGCACGCGTGTACGACGTGGCGATCGAGTCGGCGCTCGAGCCAGCCCGCACGCTGTCGCGCCGCCTCGGCCACCACGTGCTGCTCAAGCGCGAGGACCAGCAGCCCGTGTTCAGCTTCAAGCTGCGCGGCGCGTATAACAAGATGGCGCACCTGCCGCAGGAGGCCCTGGCGCGCGGCGTCATCTGCGCGTCGGCGGGCAATCATGCGCAGGGCGTCGCGCTCGCCGCGCGCCGCCTGGGCTGCCATGCCACCGTGGTGATGCCGGTGACCACGCCCAAGCTCAAGATCGACGCGGTCAAGGCGCTGGGCGGCGACGTGGTGCTGCACGGCGACAGCTATTCGGACGCCTACGGCCACGCCAAGACGCTCGAGCAGGAGCGTGGCCTGACCTTCGTGCACCCGTTCGACGACCCGGATGTCATCGCCGGCCAGGGCACGGTGGCGATGGAGATCCTGCGCCAGCACCAGGGGCCCATCGACGCCGTCTTCGTGGCCATCGGCGGCGGCGGGCTGATCGCCGGCATTGCCAGCTACATCAAGGCGGTGCGCCCCGAGATCCGCGTGATCGGCGTGCAGATGAACGATTCCGACGCGATGCTGCGCTCGGTGCGCGCCGGCCGGCGCGTCACGCTGGCGGACGTCGGGCTGTTCTCCGACGGCACGGCGGTCAAGCTGGTCGGTGAGGAGACCTTTCGCATCGCGCGCCGCCTGGTCGACGACTTCGTGGTCGTGGACACCGACGAGGTCTGCGCCGCGATCAAGGACGTGTTCCAGGACACGCGCAGCATCCTCGAACCCGCCGGGGCGATGGGCGTGGCGGCCATCAAGCAGTACGCGGCTGCCCAGAAGGCCAAGGGGCAGACCCTCGTGGCCATCACCTGCGGCGCCAACATGAACTTCGACCGCCTGCGCTTCGTCGCCGAGCGCGCCGAGTTCGGCGAGCAGCGCGAGGCCCTGTTCGCCGTCACGCTGCCCGAGGAGCGCGGCTCGTTCCGTCGCCTGTGCGAACTCATCGGCTCGCGCAGCGTGACCGAGTTCAACTACCGCATTTCCGATGCGCAGCAGGCCCATGTCTTCGTCGGCATCGCCATCGGACAGCGCGACGAGGCCGACCGCATCGAGCGCAACCTCGTGCGGCATGGCTTCGCCACGGTCAACCTCACCGACGACGAACTGGCCAAGGAGCACGTGCGCCACATGGTCGGCGGCCGCAGCGACCTGGCCCACGACGAGCGCCTGTACCGCTTCACCTTCCCCGAGCGGCCCGGTGCCTTGATGAGGTTCCTCGCGGCAATGCACCCGGACTGGAACATCAGCCTGTTCCATTACCGCAACCAGGGTGCAGACTACGGGCGCATCCTGGTGGGGCTGCAGGTGCCCACGGGCGACGAGCGGGCCTTGTCGAAGTTCCTCGACGGGCTGGGCTACCCGTTCGTGGAGGAATCGCGCAACCCTGTCTACACCCTGTTCCTGCGGTAGGCCCGCCACCCGACCGGCGGCACGGCCGCCTACACTGCGTAGCCCCCCGTCCGCCGCGCCATGCCGACCGCCGCCCACTCGCTGATCGCGCCGACTGCGAATCCGCTGCTCGAGCAGGCACTGCGCGACAAGCTGCTGCGACGCAGCGAAACGATCGGCAGCCTGGGTGAACTCGAGCCGCTGGCCGTGCGCATCGGCCTGATCCAGAACACGCTCAAGCCGCGCTTCCACGACCCGCAACTCGTGCTGTTCGCCAGCGACCATGGGCTGGCCGTCGAAGGCCCGCCGGCCGCACCCGGCCACGCCACGGCCGAGCGGGCACGTCAGGCGTTGACGGGCCAGTTGCCGGTATCGGTGTTCGCCGCGATCCAGCGCATGTCGCTGTCGGTGGTCGACGCCGGCGTGGCCGAGCGGCTCGAGCCGCACGAGCGGCTGCTGATGCGCAAGATCGCCCACGGCACGCGGAATGCCCGCGTCGGCTCGGCGATGTCGCTCGAGCAGGCGCAGGCGGCCATTCGCGCCGGCATCGAGATCGCCGAGACGCTGCCCGGCAACGTGCTCGCCTGCGCGGGTATCGGCACCGGTGGCCACCAGAGCGCCGCGTTGATCCTTTCGCGCCTGACGGGCGCTCCGGTGCGCGAGTTGCTCTCGGCGGGCCCGCAGATGGACCAGCACCTGCTGACGCGACTCATGGTGCTGGCCCAGGGCGCCCAAGGGCGGCACCGCGACGTGACCGATCCGGTCGAGGTGCTGGCGGCCTTCGGGGGGTTCGAAGTCGCGATGATGGTGGGCGCCATGCTGGTGGCCGCCGGCCGGCGCCATCTCGTGATGGTCGACGGCATGCCGGCCTGCGCCGCGCTGATGGTCGCGGCACGCATCGCCGCGCCCGTCACGGACTACTGCGTGTTCTGCCGCAGCCACGGCCACCACGGCCTGGACTACGCGCTCAACCTGTTCCACACCTCAGCGCTGCTCGAACTCGGCATGGAAAGCACCGACGGCACCGGTGCCGCGCTCGCGTGGCCGTTGCTGCGCGCCGCTGCCGCCTTGCTCACCGAAGTGGCCGAGGGCCAGGATCCGGGCCCCTCGCGCCCGGGTGACTTGGCGACCTCGGGCTTCGGCAGCCTGCGCTGACGCGCGATCAGCGCGTCAACGCGCCCGCTGGCGCCGGCTGCGGCGCGTCCTGGTTCCCTTCCGCGCCACTGGGCGACGGCACCGCCGGCGGCGGCATGACCGGCACGACGGCCGGCGGCGGCACGGCCACGGCGCCTGCCATCCCCGGCATGGGCGATGGCGCCATCGTGGCCGGACGGCCGGTGGCCGGCGGCGGCAGGGCGGGCAGTTCGAGCGTGACCTTCGCCACGCCTCCGCGCTCGCCGATGGCCGCACCGCGCGGGTGCACCGACAGCAGCGTCAGCTCGCCGTCCAAGGCCGCCCCCACCTTGTAGCCACGCGCGGGCTTGCCGTCGATGGCGATCAGGGCCAGGCCTTCGCGGTCGCCGCCCTGGCGCGGCGCGGCCACGCCGAGGAGCCTGAAGCGTGCAGCCAGCGCAGGCTCGGGGGCCGCCTCGCGCTTGGTCACCGGCGCGGCGCCGAGCACGCGCGTCAGGTCGCCGCGCGGCGCGGCCGCGGGCGCCACGGCCACCGTGTGCGCAGGCGCCGCCGGCGACCAGGCCGTCAGCCGCAGCAGCCAGAACATGGCACTCGCCGCCACGCCGGCCCAGATCAGAAAGGCGAGCACGCGCGCTTGCATCGGCCCATTATGATGGAAGCCTCTTCTCGCGCGCCTGATGCTCGGCAAGCCATGCGACATACGCCTCACCTTCGCCGCGCCCGCGGCTTCACCCTGATCGAGCTGATGGTGGTGCTGGTCATCATCGGCGTGCTCGCGGCCCTCATCGTGCCCAACGTGCTCAGCCGCGCCGACGACGCGCGGGTGACCGCCGCGCGCACCGACATCAACAACCTGATGCAGCAGCTCAAGCTGTACAAGCTGGACAACCAGCGCTACCCGAGCGCCGAGCAGGGCCTGGAGGCGCTCGTCAGGAAGCCCACCGTCGGCGCCGTGCCGCCCAGCTGGCGCCCCTACCTGGACAAGCTTCCCAACGACCCCTGGGGCAAGCCCTACCAGTACGTCAACCCCGGCGTGAAGGGTGAGGTGGACGTCTTCAGCTTCGGCGCCGACGGCCAGAGCGGCGGCGACGGCGTCAATGCCGACATCGGCTCGTGGCAGTGACGCCAAGCCGGCGGCGCGCCGCGGCGGCGCGCGCGGCTTCACGCTGATCGAACTGCTGGTCGTGCTGACCATCGTGGCGATCGCCTCCGGGCTGGCGGCGGTTGCGTTGCGCGACGGTGCGCAGGCGCGTCTCGAGGAGGAGGCCGCGCGCCTGTCGGCGCTGCTGGAGTCGGCGCGCACCGAAGCGCGCGCCGCCGGCATCGCGGTGCGCTGGGAGCCGCTCGACGAGAACGCGGCGGAGCGGGCCGCGACGGGCGCGGGCTTTCGCTTCGCAGGCCTGCCCGCCGATGGCGGCCTGCCCACGCGCTGGCTGCGCGCGGCCACGCAGGCCGAGGTCGTCGGCGCGCGCGTCGTCGTGCTCGGCCCCGAGCCGATCCTGCCGCCGCAGCGCATCGTGCTGCGCCTGGACGGACGCGTCCTCGAACTCGCCAGCGACGGCCTCGGGCCCTTCACCCCGGTGAGCCCGCCGTGATGCAGCGCCGGCGCCGCGGATTCACACTGGTCGAGGTGCTGGTGGCGCTGACGATCGTCGCGGTCGCCCTGGGTGCCGGGCTCAAGGCTGCCGCCTCGCTGACCGACAACGCCGCGCGCCTGGCCGCGGTGAGCGCCGCGCAGTGGTGTGCCGACAACCAACTCGTCAACCTCAAGCTCGCGCGCCAGTTCCCCGGCGTGGGCGACCAGGACTTCAGCTGCGAGCAACTGGGGCGCAGCTACCGCGGCAGGCTCGTGGTCCGGCCGACGCCGAACCCCAATTTCCGGCGTGTCGACGCGCAGGTCAGCGACGAGGCCGGCCTGCCCTTGCTGCAGCTCTCGACGGTGCTGCCGCGCTACTGACATGGCCGCCCCACGACGCCGCTGCGCCGCCGGCTTCACGCTGGTCGAGGTGCTCGTCGCACTGGCGCTGATGGCGGTGCTGGCCGGCCTCGCATGGCGCGGCATCGGCGGCGTGGCTGGCGCGCGCCAGGCCAGCGAGCAGCGCGTCGAGCAGACGCTGCGCCTCGGGACGGTGATCGCGCAATGGGAGCAGGACCTGCAGGCGGTGCAGGACAGCGCGCTGGTGCCGGCGCTGACCTTCGACGGCGCGACGCTGCGGCTCGTGCGCCGCCGGCCCGAGGGCCTGCAGGTCGTCGCCTGGTCGCTGCGCGGCGGCAACTGGCTGCGCTGGAACGGGCCGGTGGCCGCCGAGAGCCGAGGCCTGCAGGACGCCTGGATGGCAAGCCAGCAACTGCTCGGCAACGAGCCGGGGCAGCAGGTGCTGCTCGAAGGGGTCGAGGCCTGGCAGGTCTATTTCTACCGTGGCAATGCCTGGAGCAACGCCCAGTCCAGCGCCGACCTCGCCCCCGCCCCGGGCGTGGGCGCTTCGGGACCCGCGGCGCCGGTGCGCGCCCTGCTGCCCTCGGGCGTACGCCTGGTGCTCACCCTGCAGCCCGCCCGCGAGGGCGGCATGTCCGGCGTGCTCACGCGCGACGTGATGATGCCGCCGGCCTGGCCATGACGCGACGCCGCCTGTCGCCGCCGCGCCGCGGAGCGGCGCTGCTGCTGGCCATGCTGATCCTCACGCTGGTGGCGACGCTGTCCGCGGGCATGGTGTGGCAGCAATGGCGCGCCATCCAGGTCGAGACGGCGGAGCGGGCCCGCACGCAGGCGGCGTGGATCCTGTCGGGCGCGCTCGACTGGGCGCGCCTGATCCTGCGCGAGGATGCCCGCACCGGCGGCGCCGATCACCTGGGAGAGCCCTGGGCGGTGCCCTTGGCCGAGGCACGCCTGTCGACCTTCCTCGCCGTCGATCGCGAGAACAACGCCAGCGACGACGCCGATGCGCTCGACGCCTTCCTGTCCGGGTCCATCGTCGACGCCCAGGCACGCTGGAACCTGCGGCGCCTGATCGACGCCGAGGGCAAGGTGGTGCCCGCCGAGCTGCGCGTGCTGCAGCGCCTGTGCGAGTTCGGCGGGGCGGTCTCCGACTGCGCGGATCGCGTCGCCAACGCCCTGGGCAAGGCCTGGGCCCCGCGCACGGGCGAGGCCCAGGAGGGCGCGATCGCGCCGCAGCGCCTGTCGCAGCTGGCCTGGCTGGGCATCGACGCGGACACCCTGCGCCGCATCGAGCCCTGGGTGATCGTCCTGCCGGCCGGCGACACGCGGGTGAACGTCAACACCGCGCCGGCCGAGGTGATCGCCGCCTCGGTGGAAGGCATGGGCCTGGGGGCGGCGCAACGCCTCGTGCTGGACCGGCAACGCCAGGTCATCCGCGACGTCACCGCAGCGCCCGGGCGCGACTACTTCCCGCCCGACCCCGCAACCAAGCTGGACGCACTGGGCGTGTCGAGCCGCTTCTTCGTCGTGGAGGGCCGGCTGCGGCTGGAGCAGCGGATCCTGGAGGAACGCTCGCTCCTTGAGCGGCGTCAACTGGAGATCGTGATCCTGCAGCGCGAACGCATCAACCTGCGCGACGGCGGCTGACCGCCCGCCAGCTGTGCAAAGGTCGCAACTACACTGCGCAAGCCGTTGATTTCGCGGCAATTGTCGTTGCTGCGCCCCCAACAAAGGCGGTAGCCTCGCTGTCGATGTCCACCCTCGTGATCCAACTCCCGCCGCGTCGCCGCCTCCGCAGCGGCGATGCCGGCAGCGCCGACACCGTCGCGGCAGGTGCGGAACTGGCTTACGTCCTCACACCCGATGGCATCAACATCGCCCGCCAGGGGCGTGCGGCCGCCGGGCTGTTGCCCAAGGCCGAGAGCGCGCTCGTCGTGCTCGGCGAGTCCGACGTCAGCTGGCAGCAGCTCACGCTGCCGCGCGCACCGGCGGCGCGCCTGCGCGCGGCCGTGATGGGCCTGCTCGAGGAGCGCCTGCTCGACGAGCCCGACGCGCTGCACGTCGCGCTGGCGCCCGGCGCATCGGCCGGACAGGGCGTCTGGGTCGCGGTCACCGACAAGACCTGGCTCAAGGCCGAGCTGTCGGCACTGGACCGGGCCGGCGTGGCGGTCGAGCGTGCGGTGCCGATCGCGTGGCCCGAAGACACGCCGCTCGGGCATTTCGGCGCGCCGTCGGGGGACGACGCCGGTGCGCCGATGCGCCTGACCTGGTCCGATGCCAACGGCGTGGCGACGCTCGCCGTCAACGGCACGCTGGCGCGGCACATGCTGCCCCAGTGGGCCGGCCAGCCGGCGCGCTGGAGCGCGCACCCGGCCGTGGCCGCCCCGGCCGAACGCTGGCTCGGCGGCTCGGTGGCCGTCCTGAGCGACGAGCAGCGACTGCTGCAGGCGATGCGTTCGCTGTGGAACCTGCTGCAGTTCGACCTCGCGCCGCGGCACCGCGGCGCGGTGGCACTGCGCGAGGCGATGCGGCGCTGGCGCAGTGCGAGCTGGCGCCCGGTGCGTTGGGGCGTGGCCGCGCTGGTGGTCGCGCAACTGCTCGGCCTCAATGCCTGGGCCTGGCACCAGGATCGCCAGATCGCCGCCAAGCGCGCCGCGGCGGAGTCCCTGCTCAGGACGACATTTCCCAACGTGCGGGCCGTGGTCGACGCCCCGGCGCAAATGGCACGCGAGACCGACCAGTTGCGCGCGAGCGCCGGACAGACCGGCGACGCCGACCTCGAGACCCTGCTCGGGGTGGCCGCCGCCGCGTGGCCGCCGGGGCAGGCCCCGCTGCAGAGCATGCGCTTCGAGAGCGGCCGTCTCTCGTTCTCGTCGGCGGGATGGAACGAATCCCAGATCGCACAGCTGCGCGCCCAGCTCGGCCTGAACGGCTGGGGCCTGGCCAACGAGGGCGGCAGTCTCGTCATCACCCGTGCCGGCACGCCCGGCAAGGCCTCATGAACATCAACGCCCTGTCCTCGCTGCGCGCCTCGCTCGGCGCCTGGATGGCCCCCTGGCGCGCGCGCTGGAAGGCCCTGGCGCCGCGCGATCGGCGCCTCGTGGGCGT
Organism: Burkholderiaceae bacterium; assembly: GCA_035716845.1. Taxonomy (GTDB): domain Bacteria; phylum Pseudomonadota; class Gammaproteobacteria; order Burkholderiales; family Burkholderiaceae_C; genus CADEEN01. The sequence goes on along the minus strand of DASTJE010000140.1, from coordinate 6,386 downwards.
GGCATTGCTGATCGCGGGCCTGGCGCTGTTGTGGCTGCTGGCCATCGCGCCGGCGTGGCGCGTGGTGCGCGAGGCGCCCGCGCGGCTCGACCAGCTCGACGCGCAATTGCTGACGATGCAGCGGCTGGCCGCCGAAGCCCGCACGCTGCGCGCGGCGCCGCCGGTATCGGCCGCGCAGTCCCAGGCTGCGCTGAAGGCATCCACCGAAGCGCTGGGCGGCGCGGCACGGCTGGTGATCGCGGGCGACCGTGCCACGGTCACGTTCGTCAATGCCAACGGCACGCAGGTGCGCGACTGGCTCGCCGAGGCCCGCGGCGCGGCGCGGGCGCGGCCGGTCGAAGCCAGCCTGTCGCGCGGCCCGCAGGGCCTGTCGGGCAGCGTCGTGCTCATGCTGCCTGCCGGGGGCGCCCCGTGATGGACCTGCTGCGCCGCCGCAAGGGGCTGCTCAAGCGCCAGCCGGCCCGTTTCGCGCGCACCGGTTTTGCCGAGTCGACGCTGGCCGAGCTCGCATGGCAGCGCACGCGCCAGGCCAGCAACCGCTGGTCCGTGGGCGGCGCCATCCTGGGGCTGGTGATCGGCGCGGTCGCCTTCGCCCCGGCGGCGTGGCTGGCCCGCGCGATCGCGTCGTCCACCGGCGAGCGCGTGCTCCTCACGGACGCCCGCGGCACGGTATGGGCCGGCAGCGCGCAGGCCGTGCTCACCGGCGGCCCGGGCAGCCGCGACGCCACTGCCTTGCCCGACCGCGTGCATTGGCGCCTCGGTGTCGCAGGCCTGGGCGTCGAACTGCGCTTGCGGCAGCCCTGCTGCGTGCGCGGCGAGGTGCGCGTGGCGGTGGCGCCCGGCTGGGGTCGCACCACGGTGCGCGTGGCCCCCGGTGAGAGCTCGACCCTCGGCCAGTGGCCCGCAGCCCTGCTCGCCGGCCTGGGCACGCCGTGGAACACGCTGCAGCTGGGGGGCACCTTGCGCCTGACCTCCTCGGGCATGGTCTTCGAGTCGGTGCAGGGACGCGTGCGCTTCACCGGCGACGCGGCGCTCGACATCTCGCAGGCGTCCTCGCGCGTGTCCACGCTCGACACGCTCGGCAGCTACCGCCTGATGCTGCGCGGCGACGCGGCGCGCGGCGATGCCGCCACGATCGACCTGTTGACGCTCGACGGCGCCCTGCGCCTGACCGGCAACGGACAGTGGAGCGCGGCCGGCCTGCGCTTCCGCGGTGACGCGGAGGCGGTGGAGGGCAACGAGGCCGCGCTCAACAACCTCCTGAACATCATCGGGCGGCGCCAGGGCGCGCGCTCGGTCATCTCGATCGGATGAACATGACGCGACGACCGCTGCCTTTCCTCACCGTGCCGCTCGCCGGGTTCGCCGCGCTGCTGGCCGCCCTGGCCATCGCGCTGCCGGGCACGGCGCGCGCGCAGGCGGCCAAGCCGGCCGCCCCCAAGGCCGCCGCGACGGCGCCCAAGGCGTCGGCGAAGGTGACGCTGAACTTCGTCAACGCCGACATCGAAGCCGTCTCGCGCGCCATGGGCGCCATGCTCGACCGGCAGATCCTCGTCGACCCGCGGGTCAAGGGCACGATCACGGTCTACAGCGAGACGCCGATCACCGTGCGCGAGGGCTACCTGCTGTACCTTGCCGCACTGCGCGGCCTGGGGTTCACGGTGGTCGAGAACGCGGGCCTGCTCAAGGTCGTGCCGGAGGCGGACGCCAAGCTGCAGGCCGGCACGGTGGTGGTGGGCGAAGGCGCCTACCGGGGCGACCAGATCCTGACGCAGATCTTCCGCCTCAACCACGAGAACCCGAACAACCTGGTGGCCGTGCTGCGACCGCTCATCAGCCCCAACAACACGATCAACGCCAACCCGGGCACCAACTCGCTGGTGATCACCGACTACGCGGACAACCTCGCGCGCATCGGCAAGATCATCGCCGCGCTCGACCAGCCCAGCGCCAGCGACATCGACGTCGTGCCGTTGAAGTCCGCGGTCGCGAGCGACCTCGCGCCGCTGGTGCAGCGCCTGGCCGACGGCAGCAGCACCCCGGCTGCACCGGGCGCGGCAGGCGCGAGCAGCGTCAGCGTGATCGCCGACTCGCGCAGCAATGCGCTGATCGTGCGCTCGGGCAGCCCGGCGCGCCAGGCGCAGGTGCGCGCCATCATCGACAAGCTCGACCGCCCCGCGCAAGGCGGCGGACCGGCCGGCAACATCTGGGTGGTGCACCTCAAGCACGCCGACGCGGTGAAGATCGCGCAGGTGTTGCGTGCGGCCTTTGCCACCGGCGGCGGCGCCCCCTCCGGCGCCGTGTCGGCGCCGTCGCCCACGGCAGCCGGCGCGGGGGCCAACCCCGGCGCCTCGCCCGCCACCACGCCGGTGCAGGCCTCGCAGGGTCCGTCGACCGGCGGCTTCATCCAGGCCGACCCGTCGACCAACTCGCTGATCATCACCGCCGCCGAGCCGCTGTACCGCCAGGTGCGCGCGATGATCGACCAGATCGACACGCGGCGCGCGCAGGTCTACATCGAGAGCCTGATCGTCGAGGTCTCCGGCGACAACGCCGCCGACGTCGGCTTCCAGTGGCAGGGCCTGATCGGCAAGGACGGCGACCGCAACCTGGTGGGCATCGGCACCAACCTGGGCAACAACCGCGTGCCCAGCATCGTCGACATCACGACCTCGGCGGCCAGCGGCACGGTGACCGTGGGCGCGGGCCTGAACATCGGTCTCGTGCGCAACTTCGGCGGCACCTACGCGCTGTCGGCGATCGCCCAGCTGCTGCAGACGCAGAGCAACACCAACATCATGTCGACGCCCAACCTGATCACGCTCGACAACGAGGAGGCGAAGATCGTGGTCGGCCGCAACGTGCCCTTCATCACCGGCCAGTTCACCAACACCGGCACCGGCACGACCAACCCGTTCCAGACCATCGAGCGCAAGGACGTGGGCCTGACGCTGCGGATCAAGCCGCAGATCGGCGAGGGCGGCACGGTGCGCATGACGATCTTCCAGGAGAGCTCGGACGTGATCGGCCAGGCCACCGGCACCAGCGGCGCCGGCCCGACGACGAGCAAGCGCTCGATCGAGTCGAACGTGGTGGTCGACGATGGATCGATCCTGGTGCTGGGCGGCCTCATCGAGGACCGCTTCGAGGACAGCAAGAGCAAGGTGCCGCTGCTGGGCGACATCCCCGGCATCGGAGGGCTGTTCCGCAGCGAGTCGCGCACCAAGAAGCGCACCAACCTGATGGTGTTCCTGCGCCCGGTGGTCATGCGCACCGCCGAGGACGCGACCAAGCTCTCGCTGGACCGCTACGACATGATCCGCGCCCAGCAGCAGGCCAGCCAGCCGGCGCCCAACATGCTGCTCGACGTGGGCCGCACGCCGGTGGCGCCGGAGCGCGCGGTGGCGCCGGCCGGCGGCGCGTCCGCCCCGGCGCTGGCACCGGCGGCCTCGGCCAACTGAGGCCATGGGCGCGCGCCACCCCCTGCCCTACGCCTTCGCCAAGGCGCACACGCTGCTGCTGGAGGACGACGGCCGCGAGCTCACGCTGTGGGCCGGCGAGCACGCCTCGATGCCGGCACTGTCCGAGGTGATGCGCGTCTACGACGTGACCCGCTTCGAGCGCGAGGCCGTGGGCACCCTGTCCCAGCGCATCGCCGCGGCCTACGCCGGCGGCGAGGGCAGCGCCGCGGCGGTGGTGGGCGAGGTCGAGAGCGCGGTGGACCTGACGCGCATGATGCAGGACCTGCCCGCGGTGGAAGACCTGCTCGAGGCCGCCAACGACGCGCCCATCATCCGCATGCTCAACGCCCTGCTCACGCAGGCGGCCAAGGACGGTGCGAGCGACATCCACATCGAGCCCTACGAGCGCAACTCCTCGGTGCGTTTCCGCGTCGACGGCACGCTGCGCGAGGTGGTGCAGCCCAACCGCGCGCTGCACGCGGCGCTGATCTCGCGCCTGAAGATCATGGCCGAGCTCGACATCGCCGAGAAGCGCCTGCCCCAGGACGGCCGCATCTCGCTGCGCATCGGCGGGCGCGCCATCGACGTGCGCGTGTCGACGCTGCCCAACGCGCACGGCGAGCGCGCGGTGCTGCGACTGCTCGACAAGGGCGAGGCGCGCTTCACGCTCGAGTCGCTGGGCATGAGCGGGGAAGTGCTGAGCAAGTTCAAGGCGCTGGTCAAGCAGCCGCATGGCATCGTGCTCGTGACCGGCCCCACCGGCAGCGGCAAGACGACCACGCTGTACGCGGCGCTGCAGACGCTGGAGACGGGCACCACCAACGTGCTGACGGTGGAGGACCCGATCGAGTACGAGCTGCCGGGCATCGGACAGACCCAGGTCAACCCGCGCATCGAACTCACGTTCGCCAAGGCCCTGCGTTCGATCCTGCGCCAGGACCCGGACGTGATCATGATCGGCGAGATCCGCGACTTCGAGACGGCGCAGATCGCGATCCAGGCCTCGCTCACCGGCCACCTCGTGCTCGCCACGGTGCACACCAACGACGCGCCATCGTCCGTGACGCGCCTGGTCGACATGGGCGTCGAGCCCTACCTGCTCAGCTCGTCGCTGCTGGGCGTGCTCTCGCAGCGCCTGGTGCGCAAGCTGTGCAACACCTGCAAGCGGCGCGACGAACGCGGCCGCTGGCACCCGGTGGGCTGCGACGACTGCGGCCGCACCGGCTACAAGGGCCGCACCGGCGTGTACGAGCTGATGACCGCCGACGACAAGGTGCGTGCGCTGATCCACAGCCGCGCCGCCGAGAGCCAGCTCTTCGTCGCCGCCGAGGCCGCCGGCTTGAAGCCGATGCGCGAGGACGGCGAGCGCCTGATCCAGCAGGGCATCACCTCGCCCGAGGAAGTGATGCGGGTGACGCGCGAGTGATGCGCAATTCCGCCGCCCCCGCCTGACGATGCCCGCCTACAAGTTCGAGGCCCTCGACGCCGCCGGCAAGTCGCGCAGCGGCCTGGTCGAGGCCGACAACGCCAAGGCCGCGCGTGCGCAGCTGCGCGCGCAGTCGCTCGTGCCGCTGGACGTGACGCCGGTGGCGCAGGCGGCCACCGAGCCGCGCACGAGCCTGTTCGCGCGGCGCGTCTTCTCGAGCACCAGCCTGGCGGTGTGGACGCGCCAGCTGGCGGGCCTGGTGGCCTCCGGCCTGCCGCTCGAGCGCGCGCTCACCGCCCTGATGGAGGATGCCGAGGACGCGCGCCAGCGCGAACTGGTGGCGCACCTGCGCAGCGAGGTCAATGCCGGCAGCGCCTTTGCCCGCGCGCTGGGCACCGTGCCGCGCGAGTTCGACGAGGTGTATCGCGCGGTGGTGGCCGCCGGCGAGCAGAGCGGTGCGCTCGGCCAGGTGCTCGAGCGCCTGGCCGACGATCTCGAGTCGCAGCAGGCGCTCAAGGGCAAGCTGATCGGCGCCGCGCTGTACCCGGCCATCGTGTCGCTGATCGCGATCGTGATCGTGATCTTCCTCGTCACCTACGTGGTGCCGCAGGTGGCCAGCGTGTTCGCGGGCACCAAACGCGCCCTGCCCTTCCTCACGGTGGCGATGCTCGGCCTGAGCGGCTTCATCCGCAGCTGGGGCTGGCTCATCGCGCTGGCCCTGGCCGCCGGCGGCACGGTCTTCGTGGCGTCGCTGCGCAACCCGCTGTTCCGCGAGCGCTTCGACGCGTTCTGGCTCACCGTGCCGCTGGTGGGCCGCCTGGCCCGGGGCTTCAACGCCGCGCGCTTCGCCGGCACGCTGGCCATGCTCGCCGGCGCCGGCGTGCCCATCCTCAAGGCCCTGCAGGCCGCCGCCGAGACGCTGTCCAACCACGCGATGCGTGCCGACGCGCTGACGGCGCTGGCGCAGGTGCGCGAGGGCGCGCCGCTGGGCAACGCGATGGCCTCCAAGAAGCGCTTCCCCGGCCTGCTGGCGATGTTCGCCCGCCTGGGCGAGCAGACCGGCCGCCTGCCCGAGATGCTCGAGCGCGCCGGCCGCCAGCTGTCCGGCGAGGTGCAGCGCCGCGCGATGGCGCTGGCCACGCTGCTCGAGCCGCTGCTCATCGTCGGCATGGGCGCGGTGGTGCTGGTCATCGTGCTGGCGGTGCTGCAACCGATCATCCAGCTGCAATCGTTTGTCCGCTGAACGGGAACCGGCGGCGTTGAGCCGCCTCACTTCCGGAGTTCGACATGCGCGCCATTCCCCTGCTCGGCCTGCTGCTGCCCCTGTTCGTTGCCGCAGAGCCGAGCACCACGCGTTCGTTCCGCTGCGGCACCGACCTGGTCAACGTGGGCAGCGACGACCGCGCCTCGATGCTGCGCAAATGCGGCGAACCGGCGGCCAAGGACAACTTCTGCCGGCCCGAGCAGCGCTTCTGCGACCCGGTCGACGAGTGGACCTA
>DASTJE010000139.1:0-15700 GCA_035716845.1 Burkholderiaceae bacterium | reverse complement strand
GTTGAAGATGCTGGCGGCCAGCGTCCAAGGCCGGCCAGCCGGCGCCCAGTTCAGCGTGGCGTCGACGAGCGCATGCGAGGGCATGCGCGTACCGGCCACCGTGTAGCGTGCCCCGATCACCTGCCACTGCAGGCCCATGCGCAGGCCGGGCAGATCGGCCACGGGCAAGGGGCCGCTGACGAACACGCGCGCCAGCGCGCTCGGGGCATTGCTCAGCGGCTGTCCGCTCTTCGCATCGGAGGTGATGAACCTTGCCAGGAAGCCGCGCACGCGCCAGCCGCCCGCATGCACCCAGTCGGCCTCCAGCTCGACGCCACGGCCACTGGCGCGGCCGGCGTTGACATAGCGCAGCATGTCGTTCGCGTCCGGGTGCTGCTCGATCATGTCGGTCACGCGATTGCGGTATGCCGACGCGGCCACGCGCAGGTTGTCGCGCACGCGCCAGTCGAGCGCCATTTCGGTCGCGTGCAGCCGCTCGCTCCTGAGCGACTGGTTGGCGATCTGCCACTGTCCGTCGCCATACTGGGACTCCCAGGCGTTGGGCTCGCGGTAGGCGCGGCCGTCGAGCAGCTTCAGATGCAGGCCGGGCGAGGGCATCCACAGCAGCGCCAGCCGCGGGGTGAAGATGTGCTCGCCCAGCAGCAGCCTGTCGGCGCGCGCACCCAGGACGAGGCGCCAGGCCGGCGCGAGCGACCACTCGTCGTTGGCGAACAGCCCCCAACGGGTGGTCGAGCCGTCGACGGTGTTGATGCTGGGCGACGGCCCGTCGATCTCGACCGTCTGACGCTGCAGGAAGTTGCGCTGCACCTCGGCGCCGAGCACCAGGCGGTGGTCCTTGAAGGCCGTCGTCAGCCACCGCGCCTCCGCGGCGAGCCACCGGCCCTTCTGGTCGTAGTGCAGGGCATCGGGGCCGTAGATGCCCGAACCCTGGAACTGGTACTGACCCAGCGACGTGCGCACCAGCCATTGCCCGCCTGCCTGCTCGCCACGCCACTGCAGGTCGGCGAGGTGATAGGTGTCGCGCGAAGGCGAGGGCGAGTTGAAGTCGACCCCATAACCGGCGCTGGGCGTCTGCTTGAGCCGGTTCGAGTACAGGTACGTTGCCTGCCAAGGTCCCTGGCTCCACTTGGCGTAGAGCTTGCGGTCGTCTTCCTGGTCCAGCCCGGCGGCAATGCCGTTGTTCGTGCCGGGCGCGTCGAACTCGGGGTAGTAGCGGTCGCGTCCCGGCCGTCGCTCGATGCGCGCGCCGAACACCAGTTCGCCAGCGGCCAGGGCCGCGCCGTGGCGCAGGGACAGCGCCCGCACGTTCTCGCTGCCCAGCGTGAGCGTGGCATTGCTGCCGCCCAGCGCCGTCGCCGACTTGGTGACGATGTTGACCACGGCCAGCAGCGCATTGCTGCCGTACAGCGACGAACCCGGCCCGGCGATGAACTCGACGCGCTCGATCATGTCCACCGCGATCGGGAACTCGCGCCCGCCCAGCGACTGGTCGTAGATGTTGTCGTTGACGCGCATGCCGTCGATCGTCAGCAGCAGGCGCGAGCTGTAGTCGCCGGGCCGTGCGAAGCCGCGCACACCGAGATAGGTGTAGGTGCGGTCGTCGCGCAGGTACACGCTGCGCACCCCTTGGAGCACCTCGCCCAGGGTGCGCCAGCCGAAGGCACGGATGTCGCCCGCCGTGAGCACCGTGACCGACGCCGGCGCTGCGGCCGATTGCTCGGCGTACTTGGACGCCGCATACACCGGCTGGTTGAGCAGGGCTTCGAAGTCGTCGAGCCCAGGCTCGGGGGGCATGTCGGCATGGGCCGCGCACGCGACGGCCAGCAGGACGACCAGCAATGATTGCGTCTTCATTCGATCACCCTCCGGGCGAGCCTGAGCACCTGGCTCGACAGTTGAACCCTGGCGCCGCGAAGCGCCGCGAGATTGACGTCGAAGCGCAGCGCATCGTTGACGAGCACCAGCTCGACCATGCCGCCGCGTGTCGCAAAGCCGTCGGCGTCGCCCACCGTGAGCACCCCCGGCACCGACGCGTCGGGGAGTCGCAACGCATGGCCGTGCACGAACAGCACGCGGCAGTCGGCAGCGGTCGCCGAGTACGGCACGACCTCGATCCGGTAGCTCGCGGCAGGCTGGCCTTGCTGCGCCGCGAAGGCCGCCAGCAGCACCGGATCGCGCGTGGCCACGCAAAGGCGCAGCGGCGCACCTTCGGACGGGGACGCAGGCCACTGCGTGTATCGCGCCAGGGTGTGGACCACGCGTGCCTTGAGAGCGGCCTCGGCGGCAGTGACGTCCTGCGCCGGCGCGGAAAGCCAGACCAGCGAGGCCGCCAGCCCGATGGCCCAGCGGCAGTGACGCATCGACGGCTTCGGCGGGCTGGACATCGAATCGGCAGGGCTGTAGGTCTGGGCGCCGCATTGCGCCGCCCCCGAGCTTAATCGCAGGCCGTGCCTCGTACGGGTCGCCCGGCAGCGGCGCGCTGCAGCAGCATCGCGTCGCCGTAGCTGAAGAAGCGGTAGCGGGCCTCCACCGCGTGGCGGTACAGCGCCATCACGTGCGCATGGCCGGCAAAGGCCGCGACCAGCATCATCAGCGTGCTCCGGGGCAGGTGGAAGTTGGTGACCAGCAGGTCGACCACACGAAAGTCGAAGCCGGGCGTGATGAAGATGTCGGTGTCACCGCTCCAGGGCGCGAGCGTGCCGCCGTGGGCCCGCGCGGCGGTCTCCAGCGTGCGCACGGTCGTCGTGCCCACGGCCACCACACGGCCGCCGCGGGCGCGGCAGGCCGCGACGGCGGCCACCGTGTCCGCACCGAGCTCGCACCACTCGTGGTGCATCCGGTGCTCCTCGATGCGCTCGGCGCGCACCGGCTGGAAGGTGCCGGCGCCCACGTGCAGCGTGACGCGCGCGGTTTCGACGCCGCGCGCGGCCAGCGCCGCCAGCACGCCCTCGTCGAAGTGCAGCGCCGCCGTCGGCGCGGCCACCGCGCCCGGCCGTGCCGCGAAGACGGTCTGGTAGCGGTGCTCGTCGTCGGCGTCATCGGCGTGCGTGATGTAGGGCGGCAGCGGCACGTGGCCGTGGGCCTCCAGCAGCGCGAAGGGTTCGGACGGCCAGCGCAGGCGAAACAGAGAATCGTCCGGCCCGCCGCGGCCGAGCACCTCGGCGTCGAAGGCGTCGGCGAAGCGGATCACGCTGCCCGGGCGCGGCGACTTGCTGGCGCGCAGATGCGCCAGCACCTCGTGCCCGGGCAGCACGCGTTCGACCAGGGCCTCGACGGCGCCGCCGCTGCCGGCCTTGCGGCCGTGCAGGCGCGCCTTGACGACGCGCGTGTCGTTGAAGACCAGCAGGTCGCCCGGCTCGAGCAGGGCCGGCAGGTCGCGGAACACGCGGTCGGCCGGCCACGGGGCGCGGCCGTCGAGCAGGCGCGAGGCGCTGCGTTCGGGCGCCGGATGCTGGGCGATCAGCTCCGGCGGCAGGGCGAAGTCGAAGTCGGCGAGGGTGAAGGCAGTCATGTCGTTCAGGCTGTACCGGCCTGAAGAGGCGCTCGGGGCCGGATTGTTCCACGCACGGCGCCAACGCGGCCTGCGCGGGGACAATGCGCCCACCATGGCCGACGCCTCCCGCAACGCCCCCGCGCCGTCGGCGCCGCAGCGCGCGATGGCCAAGCTCGGGCTGCTGCGCGACATCGACCTCGCGCTGCACCTGCCCTCGCGCTACGAGGACGAGACGCGCCTGGCACGCCTGGCCGACGCGCGCGACGGCGAGACGGTGCAGGTCGAGGGCACGGTGGCGGATTGCCGCGTCGAGTTCCGGCCGCGCCGCCAGCTCGTGGTGCGCGTGGTCGACGACGAGGGCGAGGCCCTGGTGCTGCGCTTCCTCAATTTCTACGGTTCGCAGCAGAAGGCGTACGCGGCGGGCCGGCGCCTGCGCGTGCGCGGCGAGCTGCGCGGCGGCTTTCTCGGGCGCGAGATGGTGCACCCGGCCGTCAAGCCCGCCGACACCCCGCTGCCCGCCGCGCTCACCCCGGTCTACCCGACCTCCGCCCAGTTGCCGCAGGCCTACCTGCGCAAGGCCATCGCCTCGGCGCTCGCGCGCGCACCGCTGCACGAGGTGCTGCCGTCGGGCTCGCTGCCGCCCGGCCTGCCCGCGCTCAGGGACGCCGTGCAGTTCCTGCACCACCCGCCACCGGGCACGCCGCAGGCCGCGCTCGACGAGCGCACGCACCCGGCCTGGCAGCGCCTGAAGTTCGACGAGCTGCTGGCGCAGCAGCTGTCGCAGGCCCTCGCGCGGCGCGAGCGCGCCAAGCTGCGCGCGCCGTTGATGGCCGCGGCACGCGGCGGCCTGCACGAGCGGCTGCTCGCCGCGCTGCCGTTCACGCTCACCGGCGCGCAGCGCCGCGTCACGCAGGAGATCGCGCGCGACCTGGCGGCCGGCACGCCGATGCACCGCCTGCTGCAGGGCGACGTGGGCTCGGGCAAGACCATCGTCGCCGCGCTGGCCGCGGCGATCGCCATCGACGCGGGCTGGCAATGCGCGCTGATGGCGCCCACCGAGATCCTGGCCGAACAGCACTTCCGCAAGCTGGTGCTGTGGCTCGAGCCGCTGGGCGTGCAGGTGGCGTGGCTGTCGGGCAGCCGCAAGGGCGCCGCGCGCCGCGAACAGCTCGCAGCCGTGGCCTCGGGCGCCGCGGGCCTGGTGATCGGCACCCACGCCGTGATCCAGGAGGGCGTGAGCTTCGCGAAGCTGGGCCTGGCCATCGTCGACGAGCAGCACCGCTTCGGCGTCGCCCAGCGCCTCGCGCTGCGCGACAAGCTCGAGGCCGGCAAGCCGGCACGGCACCCTCGGGGGGCCGCGCAGGTGCAGCCGCAGCCCGGGGGCCCGCCACTGGAGCCGCATCTGCTGATGATGAGCGCGACGCCCATCCCGCGAACGCTGGCGATGACCTACTACGCCGACCTCGCCGTCAGCACGATCGACGAGCTGCCGCCGGGCCGCACGCCGGTGGTGACCAAGCTGTTCGCGGAGGACAAGCGCGAGGCGGTGATCGCGCGCATCCGCGACGAGGCGGCGCAAGGCAAGCAGGTGTACTGGGTGTGCCCGCTGGTGGAGGAGTCGGAGGCGCTCGAGCTGCGCGACGCCACCGCGACGCACCAGCAGCTCACCGACGCGTTGCCGGGGCACATGGTGGGGCTGCTGCACGGGCGCATGGCGGCGACCGAGAAGCAGGCGGTGATGTCGCTCTTCAGCGACGGCACGATGGCGGTGCTGGTGGCCACCACGGTGATCGAGGTGGGCGTGGACGTGCCCAACGCCAGCCTGATGGTGATCGAGCACGCCGAGCGCTTCGGCCTGGCGCAGTTGCACCAGCTGCGCGGCCGGGTGGGCCGTGGCGCGGTGGCCAGCGTGTGCGTGCTGCTGTACACGCCGCCGCTGTCGCCCACCGCGCGCGACCGCCTGCGCGCGATGTCCGAGACCACCGACGGGTTCGAGATCGCGCGCCGCGACCTGGCGATCCGGGGCCCCGGCGAGTTCATGGGCGCGCGCCAGAGCGGCGACGCGCTGCTGCGCTTTGCCGACCTGGCCGGCGACAGTGCCCTGATCGACGCCGCGCGCGATGCCGCCGAGCGCGTGCTGCGCGAGCAGCCTGCCGCGGCGGCCGCGCAGGTCGAGCGCTGGCTCGCGTCGCGGCCGGACTACCTCAAGGCCTGACGCTCAGGGCACGGGCTGCAGCGGCCGGATCACCCGGCGCCGAAGTGGATCTGGTACTTGGCGCCGTCGGAGAACAGGCACACGCCGGTGCCCTGCGAGGGCGCGGTCATCAGGTACTCGCACTGTGCGCTGACACCCTTGGCGCCGTAGGCATTGGCGATGCCGCGCTGGCCGCCGGACGCGCGCGGCGTGCCGCCCAGCACCTCGGCGTGCACACGGCCGAAGGCGGCATAGCTGCCGTCCACGCGGGTGGCCTCGCCCTGCAGTGTGTCGCCGCGGTAGCCCACCGTGATGGTGCCGCGCCCGGTGTGCGCGTCAACGATCATGGCATTGAGCATCCCGCCTTGCGTCGCGGTCTCGTTCAGGGGGTACAGCCGTGCCGTGATGAGGCTCGGCCCGGCCGGTGTCGTGGGCATGGGCGGCAGCACGACGGTGGTGCGCGGGCCGTCGGCGGGCGGCGGCAACGGATAGGGCTGGCCGGTGCGCGGATCGATCGGCACCACGACGCAGGCCGTCAGCGACGCGGCGAGCGCCAGGGTGGTAACGACGGGAGTGCGGCTCATGGAGGTTCTCGAGTGCGCGGCGAATGCCGCACCTTCAGCTTCGGCGACGGCGCGCGGCCTCGCAAGCGCCGGCTGCAAGGTGGCCGCGGGCGAGTCCGATGGTGGCGCCGGACGAGACCGCTGCGCTATCCTCGTCGCATGACCCTGACCGAGCTGCGCTACATCGTCGCCGTCGCCCGCGAGAAGCACTTCGGCCGCGCGGCCGAGGCCTGCTTCGTGTCGCAGCCGACGCTGTCGGTGGCGATCAAGAAGCTCGAGGAGGAACTCGACGTCAAGATCTTCGAGCGCGGCGCGAGCGAGATCAGCGTCACGCCGCTGGGCGAGGCCATCGTGCGCCAGGCGCAGAGCGTGATCGAGCAGGCCGCATCGATCAAGGAGATCGCCAAGCGCGGCAAGGATCCGCTCAACGGCCCGCTCAAGCTGGGCATCATCTACACGATCGGGCCCTACCTGTTGCCGTCGCTCGTGCGCCACGCGATCGAGATGACGCCGCAGATGCCGCTGATGCTGCAGGAGAACTTCACGGTCAAGCTGCTCGAGATGCTGCGCACCGGCGAGCTCGACTGCGCGATCATGGCCGAGCCCTTCCCCGACACCGGCCTGGCCATCGCCCCGCTGTACGACGAGCCTTTCGTGGTGGCGGTGCCCAAGGCCCACCCGCTGGCCAGGCGCAGGAGCGTGAGCGCCCAGGAGCTCAAGCGCGAGACCATGCTGCTGCTGGGCACCGGCCACTGCTTCCGCGACCAGGTGCTGGAAGTCTGCCCCGAGTTCGCCCGCTTCTCGAGCGACGCGGAGGGCATCCGCAAGAGCTTCGAGGGCTCGTCGCTGGAAACGATCAAGCACATGGTGGCCTCGGGCATGGGCGTCACGGTGGTGCCCTGGATGTCGGTGCCCCAGGAGCCGTCGGGGCTGGTGAAGTACGTGCCCTTCGAGGAGCCGGTGCCCACGCGCCGCGTGGTGCTCGCGTGGCGCCGCACGTTCACCCGCTACGAGGCGATCGCCGCGCTGCGCAATGCGGTGTACGCCTGCGAGCTGTCGGGCGTCAAGCGGCTGACCGCGTAGGCGCACGGGAACGCCGCGGCCATCGCCGCGATGCAAGGCCTGCCTATGGCCAGGGTCAAGGCATTCGATTGGACGCCCCCTGGGCCGCAGCCCTAGGCTTCGGGCCTGACCTGCAAGGAGAGCCCATGGGCAAGAAGGCCATCCCCTCGATCGACATCGGCATCGGCGAAAAGGACCGCGCGGCGATTGCCGCCGGCCTGGCCAGGCTGCTGGCCGACACCTACACGCTGTACCTGACGACCCACAACTTCCACTGGAACGTGACCGGGCCCATGTTCAACACGCTGCACGCGATGTTCATGGCCCAGTACACCGAGCTGTGGAACGCGGTGGACCCGATCGCCGAGCGCATCCGCTCGCTCGGCCATGCCGCGCCGGGCAGCTATGCGCAGTTCGGCAAGCTGGCCTCGGTGCCCGACGCGCCGGCGCGCCCGCCCAAGGCCTTGGAGATGGTGCGCATCCTGGTGGCCGGCCACGAGGCGGTGGCGCGCACCGCGCGCGGCCTGTTCCCGCTGGTCGGCAAGGCCGACGACCAGCCCACCGCCGACCTGCTCACCCAGCGTCTGGACGTGCACGAGAAGACGGCCTGGATGCTGCGCTCGCTGCTGGAGGAGTGAGCCGCGGGGGCCCGGGATAATCCGGGCCATGTCCGACATTGCCTCCGAGGTGCGGCGCCGCCGCACCTTCGCCATCATCTCCCACCCCGACGCGGGCAAGACCACGCTGACGGAAAAGCTGCTGCTGTTCTCCGGCGCGATCCAGATCGCCGGCAGCGTCAAGGCGCGCAAGGCTGCGCGCCACGCCACGTCCGACTGGATGGAGATCGAGAAGCAGCGCGGCATCTCGGTGGCCAGCTCGGTGATGCAGATGGAGTACCGCGACTGCGTCATCAACCTGCTCGACACCCCCGGCCACCAGGATTTCTCGGAGGACACGTACCGCGTGCTGACCGCGGTGGACGCGGCGCTGATGGTGATCGACGCGGCCAACGGCGTGGAGCCGCAGACGCGGCGCCTGCTGCAGGTGTGCCGCGCGCGCAATACGCCGATCCTCACCTTCGTCAACAAGATGGACCGCGAGGTGCAGGAGCCGCTGGCGCTGATGGACGAGATCGAGCGCGAGCTGGGCATGGCGGTGGTGCCCTTCACCTGGCCGGTGGGCATGGGCAAGCTGTTCCACGGCGTGATGGACCTGCGCGAGGAACGCATGCGCGTGTTCACGCCGGGCGAGGACCGCAAGCACGACGACGACGAGATCCTCGCCGGACTGGACCACCCCGCCTACCCGGAACGCTTCGGCGCCGAGTGGCAGCAGGCGCGGCACGACATCGAGCTGCTGCAGGCCGCCGCGCCGTCGTTCGACGAGGCCGAGTTCCTGGACGGGCGCCAGACGCCGATGTTCTTCGGCTCGGCGATCAACAACTTCGGCGTCAAGGAAGTGCTCGATGCGCTGGTCGACCTGGCGCCGCCGCCCGCGGCGCGCCGCGCCATGCAGCGCGAGGTGGCCCCCGAGGAGCCCAAGTTCAGCGGCGTGGTGTTCAAGATCCAGGCCAACATGGACCCCGCGCACCGCGACCGCATCGCCTTCGTGCGCGTCGCCTCCGGCCACTTCGAGCGCGGCATGCGCCTGAAGGTGGCGCGCAACGGCAAGGAGCTGCGCCCCAACACGGTGGTGAGCTTCCTGTCGCAGCGGCGCGAGCTGCTGGAGGAGGCGTTCGCCGGCGACATCATCGGCATCCCCAACCACGGTGTGCTGCAGCTCGGCGACACGCTGACCGAGGGCGAGGCGCTGCAGTTCACCGGCCTGCCCTTCTTCGCGCCCGAGATGTTCCGCTCGGTGGAAGTGGCCGACCCGCTCAAGACCAAGCAGCTCAAGGCCGGCCTGACGCAGCTCGGCGAGGAGGGTGCGATCCAGGTCTTCCGGCCGGTGGCCGGCACGGTGCTGCTGCTGGGCGCGGTGGGCCAGCTGCAGTTCGAGGTGGTGGCGCACCGCCTGGAGCACGAGTACGGCTGCAAGGCGCGCGTGATGCCCTCGCGCTTCCAGATCGCACGCTGGGTCACCTGCGACGATCCGAAGGAGCTGCAGCGCTTCATTGACGCCAACGCGCACCGCATGGCCTACGACGCGGTGGACGCGCCCACGCTGCTGGTGGAGTACGCCCCCGAGCTGCGCGCCATCGAGGGCAACTGGCCGAAGATCCGATTCCACACCATGCGCGAACACGCCGGCCTCGTGTTCCACAAGGCGGGCGACTGAGCTTCCCGCCATGTCCGAGCGGCTGCGCCTGTACCTCGACCTGATCCGCTGGGACCGGCCGGCGGGCTGGCTGCTGCTGCTGTGGCCCACGCTGTCGGCGCTGTGGATCGCCGGCGACGGCTTTCCGGGCTGGCACCTCACCGCCGTGTTCGTGCTGGGCACGGTCCTGATGCGCAGCGCCGGCTGCTGCATCAACGACGTCGCCGACCGCGAGTTCGACCGCCACGTCAAGCGCACCGCCGCTCGGCCGGTGACCGCCGGCCGCGTCTCGGTGGGCGAGGCCCTGGCGCTGGCGGCGCTGCTGGCGCTGGCGGCCTACGGACTGGTGCTGACGACCAACCCGGCGACCATCATGCTGTCGTACCTGGGGCTGCTGATCTCGATCGGCTATCCCTATGCCAAGCGCTTTCTCTCGATACCGCAGGCCGTGCTCGGCGTGGCCTTCTCGTTCGGCATCCCGATGGCCTTCGCGGCGGCGCTGGGCGGCAACGCGTGGACGGCCAACGCGATCGCGCTCGCGGTGCCCTGGTACGCCTGGGCGCTGATGGGATCGAACCTGTTCTGGGTGCTGGCCTACGACACCGAGTACGCGATGGTCGACCGCGACGACGACCTGCGGATCGGCCTGAAGACCTCGGCGATCACGCTCGGGCGCGCCGATGTGGCGGCGGTGATGGCGTTCTACGGCCTGCACCTCCTGAGCTGGGGCGTGCTGGGCCGCATGCTCGGCCTGGGCGCCTGGTTCTATGCGGGCGTCGCCGCGGCGGCCGCGCAGGCGCTGTGGCACTACTCGCTGATTCGCGGCCGCACGCGCGAGGGCTGCTTCAAGGCCTTCCGCCTCAACCACTGGCTGGGCTTCGCCCTGTTCGCCGGCACCGCGCTCGATCTCGCGCTGCGCCGGGGCCTCAGTTCGATTCCTTGATCAGCCGTCCCGAGGCCGACTGGATCGGCCGCGCGTTCATCGGGTACAGGCGCGCGAAGATGCCCAGCTGCTCCGGCGAGGCCTGCACGGGCTGCTTCATCACCATCCACAGCACGCCCTCGGAGCACGGTGGCGTGGTGAGCGAGCCCATGTAGGTGAAGTAGCCCCGGTCGGCCGGCAGCAGGCGCTCGAGCTCGAGCGCACCGCGGGCGTTGACCGTGCTGCCCTTCTCCAGCGGCACGTTGTTCCACACCTGCTGCAGCTGCGCCTGCGCGGCACCCTTCTCGATCAGCACCGCCACCACCGCCAGCCGCCCCTCGAGGCTCTTGTGCACGAAGTGCGCCACCATGTCGAAGCGGCGCCCGTCGATGCTCTCCTCCGACGGCCGGTGAAAGTGGAACTGCTGCAGCTCGAAGCGCTCGCCCAGCACCTCGATGCCGCTGCCCGGCGCGACGTCGACCTGGATCGTGTGGCCGTTGTCCACCACCTTGAAGGCGGAGGGCTTGTAGTCGAATTGCACCGGGTCCAGCACCAGCTTGATGCCGTCGCGGATGTCGATCGGGCTCTGCCGCTTGCCGCTGCCGCACAGCGCGAACTCGGGCCTGAGCTTGCCCCACTGGCCCGGCGCGCCCTCGCCCTCGTAGGACCAGTGGAGCTCGTGGCCCGCCTCGATCGCACGCACCGGCTTCGGGCTCTTCCTGGCCGGCGTCGCCGCCGGCGGCTCGGTGCCGCGCGCCACCACCCGCAGCACCTGGCCGTCGGGCAGCGCCTCGCTCGTGGGCCGGCCGCCGAACTTGGCGGCCAGCCGCTGCTGCAGGTGCGCCAGCGGGTCCGTGGCGGCCTCGGCCGTGGCGGCCTCCTTGGCAGGCTGGGACGCGCCTCGGGCGACCGGCCTGTGCTCGGTGGGGGTGCCCTGCGCATCGGCGCCCCAGGCGCGCGGCACGACCAGGCCGGCAGCGCCGAGCAGCACCGACAGCATGAGCAGCCGCGCGTACGGTGCGGCAGGCACCGGCACGGCCAGGCGGCGGGGGCGCGGCGGTCGGGCCGCGACGGGGGGGTGCATCATCGAACGGGCTCCTGGGCAGGGGCACGACATCAAGGCGCGTGCCGCGCTCTGCCCCGTGATATCGGCCGCCGCGACGCCAACCTGAGCCAGGCCGTGGCGTGCGGCCCCTGCCGGGGGCGTCGCCGCCGCCCCCCCCCCGCGCCGCTCAGCGCCCCAGCTCGCGCGCGCGGTCGCGCGCCGCGAGCAGCGCGCGCACGACGGCCGCCTTCACGCCGCTCGCCTCCATCGAGGTGATCGCCGCGTGCGTCGTGCCGCCCTTGGAGGTGACGCGTTCGCGCAAGGCGGCCGGCGACTCGTCCGACTGCATCGCCAGCTGGGCGGCCCCGGCCAGCGTCTCCTGCGCCAGGCGGCGCGATGCGCCCGCAGACAGGCCCATCTGCACGCCGGCCTCGACCATGGCCTCGATCAGGTAGAACGCATAGGCGGGGCCCGAGCCCGACAACGCGGTGACGGCGTCGAGGTCGGCCTCGTCGTCGAACCACAGCAGGCTGCCGGTGGGCGCGAGCACCTGCTCGACGCGCGCGCGATCGGCCGCGCTCACCTCCGGCCGCGCCACCAGGCCGGCGATGCCGCGCCCGATCAGCGCCGGTGTGTTGGGCATGGCGCGCACGACGCGTGCGCTGCCGGTGGCCGCCACGAGCGCCTCGCTGCGGATGCCCGCCATCACCGACAGCTGCAGCGCCTCGCCCACCCAGGGGGCGCTCGCGGCGGCGGCATCGGCAAAGCTCTGCGGCTTGACGGCCCACGCCACCAGCGTGGCCTCGCGCAGCGCCGGGTCGGGCAGCGCAAGCAGGCGCAGCCCCGGCGTCGCCGCGGCCAGCCGGGCGCGCTGCGCGTCGGACGGCTCCACCACCAGGATCGACGACGCCGGCCAGCCCTGGCGGACCAGCCCGCCGAAGATGGCACTCGCCATGTTGCCGCCGCCGATGAAGGCCAGGGTGCCCGGATGCTTGCTCATGCGCAAAGTGTAGGAGGCGCCGCCATGCGACGCTGTCCGCCCCATCATGCAAAGCTCGCATGACGGAGGTGCCGCAGAGGGCGCGACCGCGCCTACAGTGCGGGCCACCGCAACACCGCAGACTGCGGCGGGCTCACGAGGCCCGCACGCCCTTACGGAGACAACAGCCATGCCCCTGAGCTACGTCAGCAATCACCCCGACAGCCCGTGGACCGTGTACCTGCAGCAGGTCGATCGCGTGCTGCCCTACCTGGGCCGGCTGTCGCGCTGGGCCGAGACGCTCAAGCGCCCCAAGCGCGCGCTGATCGTCGACGTGCCCATCGAGATGGACGACGGCACGATCGCCCACTACGAGGGCTTTCGCGTGCAGCACAGCCTGACGCGCGGCCCCGGCAAGGGCGGCGTGCGCTACCACCCGGACGTCACGCTCGAGGAGGTGATGGCGCTGTCGGCCTGGATGAGCATCAAGAATGCCGCGGTCAACCTGCCCTACGGCGGTGCCAAGGGCGGCATCCGCGTCGACCCGAAGAAGCTCTCGATCAAGGAACTCGAGCGCCTGACGCGGCGCTACACGAGCGAGATCGGCATCATCATCGGGCCCAACCAGGACATCCCGGCGCCGGACGTCAACACCAACGCCCAGATCATGGCGTGGATGATGGACACCTACTCGATGAACGTGGGCGCCACGGCCACCGGCGTGGTCACCGGCAAGCCGATCCACCTCGGCGGCTCGCTGGGGCGCGTGAAGGCCACCGGGCGCGGCGTGTTCGTCACCGGTCGCGAGGCGGCGCGCCGCATCCACCTGCCCATCGACGGCGCGCGCGTGGCCGTGCAGGGCTTCGGCAACGTCGGCTCGGCCGCGGCCGAACTCTTCGGCCAGGCCGGTGCCAAGATCGTCGCGGCACAGGACCACACCGGCACGATCGTCAACGCCGACGGTTTCGACCTGGCCGAACTGGTGCCGCACGTGCGTGCGACCGGCGGCGTGGGCGGCTTCAAGGGCGCCGAGCCGATGGCCAACGAGGACTTCTGGGACGTGCCGTGCGAGATCATGATCCCGGCCGCGCTGGAGAACCAGGTGACCGCGGATCGGGCACGCCGCATCAAGGCCAAGCTCGTGCTCGAGGGCGCGAACGGCCCCACCACGACGGCGGCCGACGACATCATGGCCGATCGCGGCATCCTGGTGGTGCCCGACGTGATCTGCAATGCAGGCGGCGTCACGGTGTCCTACTTCGAGTGGGTGCAGGACTTCAGCTCCTTCTTCTGGAGCGAGGACGAGATCAACGTGCGCCTGGACAAGATCATGGTCGGCGCGCTGAAGAAGATCTGGGATACCGCCGACCAGCACAAGATCACGCTGCGCACGGCCACGTTCGCGGTGGCCTGCGAGCGCATCCTGACCGCACGCGAGGAACGCGGCCTGTACCCCTGAGGCCGCGCGGCCGCACGGCGTCGGCGCGCCGTGAATTCACGACGCTGCACAGGGCCCATGGAAAACCATGGCGCGGCTCGCGCGAGCGTTCGTGCTACAACGATGTCCACGCATCCGGGGCGCCGTGCGTTGTCGACGGACGCGAAATGCGGGAGGAAGCCCGCGCATTTCGCGACATCGGCGGCATGGCCCCGGTGCCAAGCTGGAGCCATCGCCCGACCGATCCCCATCGCCTCGACCCCTGACCCCGGAAAGCTCTGATGCCGCCTGGGCCCGTACAGCCGGGACTGCATCAGATCTTCCCAGGCTTCGGGCAAGCGTCTTGCTTGCAAGAGCTTGCCCAGGAGCCCGAACCGTCAAGGAGGTCCGTGCATGGACGTCATCGCCAGCTTCGCACAGCGCTACGAGCGCACGCGCGAGGAGGAACTCTCCCTCGAGGACTACCTCGCCGAGTGCAAGCGCAACCCGCTGGCCTACGCCACCGCGGCCGAGCGCATGCTCAAGGCCATCGGCGAGCCGCAGATGGTGGACACCCGCAACGACCCGCGGTTGTCACGCATCTTCGCCAACAAGGTCATCAAGATCTACCCGGCATTCGCCGAGTTCTACGGCATGGAGGACGCGATCGAGCAGGTCGTGTCCTACTTCCGCCATGCGGCGCAGGGCCTGGAGGAGAAGAAGCAGATCCTGTACCTGCTGGGGCCGGTGGGCGGCGGCAAGAGCTCGATCGCCGAGCGCCTGAAGCAGCTGATGCAGGACGTGCCGTTCTATGCGATCAAGGGCTCGCCGGTCAACGAGTCTCCTCTGGGCCTGTTCAGCGCGGCCGAGGACGGCCCGATCCTCGAGCGCGAGTACGGCATCCCGCAGCGCTACCTGAACCGGGTGCTGAGCCCCTGGGCCGTCAAGCGACTGGAGGAGTACGGCGGCGACATCCGCAAGTTCAAGGTGACCAAGCGCTTCCCGTCGATCCTCAAGCAGGTGGGCGTGGCCAAGACCGAGCCGGGCGACGAGAACAACCAGGACATCTCCTCGCTGGTGGGCAAGGTCGACATCCGCAAGCTCGAGACGCTGGCCCAGGACGACCCGGACGCGTACAGCTATTCCGGCGGACTGTGCCTGGCCAACCAGGGCCTGCTCGAGTTCGTGGAAATGTTCAAGGCACCCATAAAGATGCTTCATCCCTTGCTGACCGCAACGCAGGAGAGCAACTTCAAGGGCACCGAGGGCTTCTCGGCCATACCGTTCCAGGGCCTGATCCTCGCGCACTCCAACGAGAGCGAGTGGCAGACCTTCCGCAACAACCGCAACAACGAGGCCTTCCTCGACCGCATCTACATCGTCAAGGTGCCCTACTGCCTGCGGGTGTCGGAAGAGGTCAAGATCTACCAGAAGCTGCTCGCCAACAGCTCGCTGGCGCATGCGCCGTGCGCGCCGGGCACCCTCGAGATGATGGCGCAGTTCTCGGTGCTCACGCGCCTGAAGGAGCCCGAGAACTCCAACGTCTACGCGAAGATGCGGGTCTACGACGGCGAGAGCCTGAAGGAATCCGACCCGAAGGCGCGCAGCGTCCAGGAATATCGCGACGCCGCCGGCGTCGACGAGGGCATGGACGGCGTCTCCACCCGCTTCGCCTTCAAGGTGCTGGCCGCCACCTTCAACCACGACACCACCGAGATCGCGGCCGACCCGGTGCACCTGATGTTCGCGCTGGAGCAGGCGATCCGCCG
>DASTJE010000138.1:0-4521 GCA_035716845.1 Burkholderiaceae bacterium | reverse complement strand
GAAGTTGGGCTCGACCTCGGTGGCCACGCCGTCCTCGACCTTGACGGTGAGCAGGTCGGGGCCGGCGACGCACTGGTAGCAGTACGTCGGGATCTTGCGGACCCCACGGCCCGCTGCCGCGTCTGCCACGGTCTTCATTGCGCGGCCGCCCTGGCCTTCTCGGCCTTGACCGCGAGGCGCTGCGCGGTCTTGGCGACGTCGACCACGAAGCGCGAGTGCCTGCCTCGGACGATGGGCTCGACCGGGTCGCGGCCCTCGATCTCGAACACGACGGCGCGGCCGTTGACTTCGGCCACGCGCACCGACAGCGTGACCGCCATGCCCAGCAGGGTGGCACCGATGTGGTCGATCTCGACGCGCGTGCCCACCGAGTCCTCGCCGGGGTCGAGGTGCTCGAGCAGCAGGTTGCGGCAGGTGACCTCGATGTCGCGCACCAGCATCGGCGTGGCGTAGACGCGCGCCGCGTCGCCCATGAAATCGATCGTGCGCTCGCGGTCGATGGTGATCGCGGCCTCGGCGGCGATCCCGGGTTGCAGCGAGGTTTTCACGTGGACTCCTTGTTCAGTGACCGAGGTAGGCGTGCTGCACCTTGGGGTCGCGCAGCAGGTCGGCGGCGCGGCCCTCGGCGACGATGCGGCCGGTTTCCATGACATAGCCGCGGTCGGCGATGGCCAGCGCCGCGCGCGCGTTCTGGTCCACCAGCACGATCGTCGTGCCGCGGGCCCGCAGTGCCTTGATGTGGGTGAAGATTTCGGCCACCAGGCGCGGTGCCAGGCCCATGCTCGGTTCGTCGAGCAGCAGCAGCCGCGGGTCGGCCATCAGGGCGCGACCGATCGCCAGCATCTGCTGCTGGCCGCCAGAGAGCGTGCCGGCGTCCTCGCCACGCTTGTCGCGCAGCGCCGGGAACAGCGCCCAGACGGCATCGAGCGTCGCGGCGCTGCCGCGCGCGTAGGCACCCAGCCGCAGGTTGTCCTCCACGCTGAGCGCGCCGAACACCTGGCGCCCCTCGGGCACCTGGACGATGCCGCGCCGCACGCGCTGGCGCGGCGTCTCGCGGCCGATGTCGGCCCCCTCGAAGCGCAGCGTGCCCGTGCTCATGGGCTGCACGCCCGACAGCGTGCGCAGCAGGGTCGTCTTGCCCGCGCCGTTGGCGCCGACGATGGCCACCAGCTCGCCGGCGCTCACGTCCAGCGCGATGTCCGCCAGCGCCGGGATGCGGCCGTAGCGGCTGCCGAGCGCGCGTGCCTCAAGCATCGGCGGCCTCCGCGGACTCGGCCGTGCCGAGGTAGGCCTCGATCACCCGCTCGTCTCGCGCCACCTCCGCCGGCGTGCCCTCGGCGAGCTTGGCGCCGCGGTCGAGCACGAGCACGCGATCGCTGACGTCCATCACCAGGCGCATGTTGTGCTCGACGAGCAGCACCGTCATGCCGCTGCGGGCGAGTTCGCGGATCAGCACGTCGATCTCGCGCGCCTCGGTGGCATTGAGCCCGGCGGCCGGCTCGTCGAGCAGCAGCACCTGCGGCTCGAGCGCGAGGGCGCGCGCGATCTCCAGCCGCTTGAGCGCGCCGTAGGGCATGCTGTCGGCGCGCGTGCCGAGGTAGGCGTCCAGGCCCACGCGGTGCATCAGGTCCTTGACGACCGCGCGGCTGGCGGCCTCGCTGCGCGCCAGCGCCGGCGTGCGCAGCAGCGAGGGCAGCAGGGCGCAGCGCTCGCGCAGATGGCGCCCGACCATCACGTTCTCGAGCGCGCTCATGTTGAAGAAGATCTGCAGGTTCTGGAACGTGCGCCCCAAGCCGGCCGCGGCCCATGCGTGCGTGGGCAGCCCGGCCACCTCGCGGCCGCCGAGGGTGATGCGGCCGGCGTCGGGCCGGTAGATGCCGGTCAGCAGGTTCAGCAGCGTCGTCTTGCCCGCGCCGTTGGGGCCGATGATCGCGTGCACCGTGCCCCGTGCCACGTCGAACGTCAGGTCGTCGATCGCGCGCAGGCCCCCGAAGCGCTTGGACAGGCCGCGGACCGCGAGGATGGCGGCGCCCGTCATGGTTCAGTCCTTCGAGCGCAGCCGCGCCAGCGTCGGCACGACGCCGCGCGGGAAGAACACCATCGTGCCCACCAGCACCGCGCCGAAGACCATCATCTCGTAGTCCTTGAGCACGGTGAGCACCTGCGGCAGCACGGTCAGCACCGCGGCGCCGAGGACCGCGCCCCAGATCGAGGCCATGCCGCCGAACACCACCATGATGACCAGCTCGACCGAGTGCAGGAACGACGCCTTGTTCGGCGTGATGAAGCCGGCGTAGTGGGCGGTGAGCACGCCGGCGGCGGCGGCGAACAGCGCCGAGATCACGAACACCCTGAGCTTCCAGCGCGCGCTGTCCACGCCCAGCGTCTGCGCGGCCACTTCGGAGCCGTGCAGCGCGCGCAGTGCACGGCCCACCGGCGAGTCGATCAGGTTGCCGGCCAGCCATACCGCGAGCCACAGTGTCACCGCAGCGATGCCGTACCACAGCGCCTCGCCCTGCAGCGTGCGCCCGGCGATCACCAGCGGCGGCACCGCCATGCCGTCGGGCCCGCCGGTCAGGCGGTCCTCGTTGGTCAGGACGATCGACACGATCACGCCCAGCCCGAGCGTGGCCATCGCCAGGGTGTGGCCCTTCATGCGCAGCGTCGGCCGCCCGACCAGCCAGGCCAGCGCGCCCACGGCGAGGACGGCGGCGGGCATCGACAGCCACACCGGCCAGCCCCAGTGCGTGGCGGCGATGGCGCTGCCGTAGCCGCCCAGCGCGTAGAACGCGGCGTGGCCGAGGCTGATCTGGCCGGCGTAGCCGATCAGGAGGTTGAGCCCGACGCAGACGATGGCGTTGAGCGCCACCAGGATCGCGACCTCGAAGAAGTAGTTGTTGGCGAAGGTGAGGGGCAGGAGCGCGAGCACCAGCGCCAGCGCCCCGAGCTGCGGGCCGCGCGGCAGCAGCGCGACCACGAAGTCGAACACAGGCATCGGTGCATTCCCGAGCGGACGCTGCGGATCCGGCTCCGCCGGTCCGCTGGCGTCGCCCCTCTGGGGGGGAGCGGCGAAGCCGCTACGGGGGGGGGTCATACCCTGTCGCTGCGGCGGGCACCGACCAGCCCTCCGGGCAGGAAGAACAGCACGCCGAGGATGACGACGAAGGCGATCGCGTCCTTGTAGGCCGAGGACACGAAGCCCGCGCCCAGGCCTTCGATCAGGCCGAGCAGCAGGCCGCCGGCCACCGCGCCGCCGAAGCTGCCCAGCCCGCCGAGCATGGCCGCGGCAAAACCCTTCAGGCCGAGCATCACCCCCACGTCGTACGACGTGAACGTGATCGGTGCCGTGAGCACGCCGCCCAGCGCGCCGAGCGTGGCGGCCAGCGCGAAGCTCAGGCGCATCACCCCGCGCGTGGAGATGCCCATCAGCCGGGCGGCCAGCGGGTTGATGGCGGTGGCGCGCATCGCCTTGCCGGTGAGCGTGCGGTTGAAGAACCAGCCCAGTGCCAGCACCGCGAGCGCGGCGCCGCCGAGCACCCACAGGCTCTGCGGCAGGATCGTCGCGCCGCCGAGGGCGATGGGCGCGCTGCCCGAGAACGCCGGCAGCGGATGGATGCGCTTGTCCCATACCAGCTGCGCCAGGCCGCGCAGGAACAGCGCCACGCCGATGGTGATGATGATCAGCGTCACCACGTCGGCCTGGCCGCCGGCCTGCGCCGGCTCGAGCGCGAGGCGCTGCACCACCACGCCGACGGCCACCGCGCCGACGACCGCCAGCGGCACGGCCGCCCACAGCGGCAGGCCGAGCGCGACCAGCGACACGGCGCCCATGCCGCCGACCATCACGAATTCGCCCTGGGCGAAGTTGATGGCGTGGCTGGCCTGGTAGACGATCGAGAAGCCGAGGGCGACCAGGGCGTAGATCGCGCCGGCGGTCAGCCCGCCGGCGACGAACTGCAGCCAGGACGCGTCCATCGCGTGCATGCGCGGCGCATCGTCACTTCACGAGCGACCAGTTGCCGCCCCTGACTTCCAGCATGCGGAAGGCGCTCAGGTCCAGGCCCATATGGTCGGTGGGCGACATGTTGACGACGCCGCCGGTGCCCACGTAGCCCTTGGTCGCCTCGATCGCGTCGCGCACCTTGGCCTTGTCGGTGCTGCCGGCGCTCTTCATCGCGTTGACGGCGAGCATCAGCCCGTCCAGCGCGTGACCGCCGAAGGTCGAGACTTCGCTCTTGTACTTGCCCTCGTAGGCGTTGCGGTACGACGTGACGACGGGCTTCTGCGGGTCGTTGGCGGGCAGCAGGTCGGCCACCAGCAAGGCGGCCGCGGGCAGTCTCACGCCCTCGGCGGCGTCGCCCGACAGCTTGACGTACTCCTTGGAGGCCACGCCGTGCGACTGGTACAGCGGCAGGTTGACGCCGACCTGCCGGTGGTTGCGCGTGACGATGGCCGGGCCCTGGCCGAAGCCGGCATTGAGCACCGCCTGCGCGCCGCTGCCCTTGATCTTGGTGAGCTGCG
>DASTJE010000137.1:0-3602 GCA_035716845.1 Burkholderiaceae bacterium | reverse complement strand
GGGTTACCAGTACGCGAGCCGCTCGGGGGCGTCGATCTGCGTCGACGACATGGTTACGCCGGACGAGAAGACCGACATCATTGCCCGCGCCGAGGGCGAGGTGAAGGAAATCGCCGAGCAGTACGTGTCGGGTCTGGTGACCGACGGCGAGCGCTACAACAAGGTGGTCGACATCTGGTCGCACGCCAACGAGCAGGTGGCCGCCGCCATGATGGCGAAGCTGGGCCAGGAGTCGGTGGTCGACCGCGCCGGCAACACCGTCAGCCAGCCGTCGTTCAACTCCATCTACATCATGGCCGACTCGGGCGCCCGCGGCAGCGCGGCGCAGATTCGTCAGCTGGCCGGCATGCGCGGCCTGATGGCGAAGCCCGATGGCTCGATCATCGAGACGCCCATCACGGCGAATTTCCGTGAGGGCCTGAACGTTATCCAGTACTTCATCTCGACCCACGGCGCGCGCAAGGGTCTCGCCGACACGGCGCTCAAGACCGCCAACTCGGGCTACCTCACCCGCCGCCTGGTGGACGTGGCGCAGGACCTGGTCATCACCGAGGAGGACTGCGGCACCGAGGACGGCGTGCATCTGGGCGCCGTGCTGGCGGGTGGCGACGTGATCGAGCCGCTGCGCGACCGCATCCTCGGTCGCACGGCGGCGCAGGACGTGCTGCTGCCGGGCTCGGACGACGTGCTGGTCGAGGCCGGCACGCTGCTCACCGAAGAGGTGGTCGCGCAGATCGAGCAGGCCGGTGTCGACGCCGTCAAGGTGCGCTCGGTCATCACCTGCGAGACGCGTTTTGGCGTGTGCTCCAAGTGCTACGGGCGCGATCTGGCGCGTGGGCACCAGGTCAACATCGGCGAAGCGGTGGGCGTCATCGCCGCGCAGTCGATCGGCGAGCCCGGTACGCAGCTCACCATGCGCACCTTCCACATCGGCGGTGCGGTGTCGCGTCAGGTCGAAGCCGCGAGCATCGAAGTCCGCACCCGCGGCAGCATTCGGCTCGACAACGTCAAGGTAGTCACCCAGGCCAGCGGCAACCGCGTGTCGGTGTCGCGTTCGGGTGAACTGGTGGTCGTCGACGAGCACGGTCGCGAGCGCGAGCGCCACAAGCTGCCGTACGGCGCCGTGGTAACCGCCGGTGACGACGATCGCGTCGACGCAGGGCAGGTGGTCGCCACCTGGGATCCGCACACCCACCCGATCATCGCGGAGGTGGCCGGATTTGCGCAGTTGATCGACGTCGAGGAAGGTGTCACCACGGTCAGCGAGGTCGACGAGGCCACCGGTCTGTCCAACATCGTGGTGACGGACGCCAAGCAGCGCGGTGCCGCTGGACGCGATCTGCGCCCGATGGTGAAGCTGGTGGACGCGAGCGGCAGGGATCAGATGCTGCCCGGTACCGACATCCCGGCGCGCTACTTCCTGCCGGCGGGCGCCATCATCACCGCCGTAAAGGGCGCCGAGATCGGCGTCGGCGAAGTGCTGGCGCGAATCCCGCAGGAAACCTCCAAGACGCGCGACATCACAGGCGGTCTGCCGCGCGTGGCGGACCTGTTCGAGGCGCGCCGGCCCAAGGAGCCGGCCGTCATGGCCGAGCAAACCGGCATCGTGTCCTTCGGCAAGGAGACCAAGGGCAAGCAGCGCCTGATCATCACCGACGATCAGGGTCAGCAGCACGAGTATCTGATTCCGAAGTACCACCACATCACGGTGTTCGAGGGCGAGCACGTGAGCCGGGGCGAGCAGATCGCCGACGGCGCCCCGGTGCCGCACGACATCCTGCGCCTGCTGGGCGTCGAGGAGCTGACGCGCTACATCGTCAACGAGGTGCAGGAGGTCTACCGCCTGCAGGGTGTGAAGATCAACGATAAGCACATCGAGGTGATCGTGCGCCAGATGCTGCGCCGGGTGGAGATCACCGACGCCGGCGACTCCAAGTTCCTGAAGGGCGAGCAGGCCGAGCGCGGCGCCGTGGCGCAGGCCAACGCGGATCTTGTGGCCAAGGGGAAACAGCCGGCGCGCTTCGATCCTGTGCTGCTCGGCATCACCAAGGCGTCGCTCGCCACCGAGTCCTTCATCTCGGCGGCGTCGTTCCAGGAGACGACGCGCGTGCTCACCGAGGCGGCCGTCAACGGTAAGCGCGACGACCTGCGGGGCTTGAAGGAGAACGTCATCGTTGGGCGGCTCATCCCGGCTGGCACCGGCTTCGCATATCACGAGCAGCGCCGCCGCGGTGACCAGAGCGAGCTTGAACAGTTCGCCGAGCTGTGGAACCAGGCCGACGCCGAGACAGTGGCGCAGGAGCAGCAGGCGGCCTCCCCGTAAGGCGGCCATTGGCGAGCCGGTTGCCGGCATGGCGGCTGCGCCCACCGTCCTGACCTGGACGTGGCCGCTCGGTGACGCGCGCTGGGCGTGATGTAGAAAAACGATGAAATGACGGCCTTCTCGGGTTGACAGCCCAAGGGGGCGTCCCTAGAATTCCGCTCCCCTGACAGGCCGGGGCTTCTCGCCCCGCCTGTCAATTTATTTTTGAGACCGGGAATTTTCCATGGCGACGATGAATCAGCTGGTCCGCAAGCCGCGGGTGCAGCCGCGCAAGAAATCGGCGGTTCCGGCGCTCGAAGCCTGTCCGCAAAAGCGCGGTGTGTGCACGCGTGTCTACACCACCACGCCGAAGAAGCCGAACTCGGCGCTGCGCAAGGTGGCGCGCGTGCGCCTGACCAACGGTTTCGAGGTCACCACCTACATCGGTGGTGAAGGTCACAACCTGCAGGAGCACTCTGTGGTGCTGATCCGCGGCGGTCGCGTCAAGGACCTGCCGGGTGTGCGCTACCACACGGTGCGCGGCACGCTCGACACCACCGGTGTGAAGGATCGTCGCCAGGGCCGTTCCAAGTACGGCGCCAAGCGGCCGAAGAGCTGATCGATTTGCCGAGCCCCGGCCCGCGCCGGGTGAGCTTTCCTGACTTGCCAGAGATTCGCCCATGTCGAGACGACGAGTACCAGCCAAGCGCGACATCCTGCCGGACCCCAAGTTCGGCGACAAGGTATTGGCCAAGCTGATCAACGTGATCATGGACGACGGCAAGAAGTCGGTCGCCGAGGCGATCGTCTACGGCGCGCTGGATCGTCTGGGCGAGAAGTCCGGCGCTGATCCTGTGGAGAAGGTGCGTCAGGCGCTGACCAACATCGGCCCGCTGGTTGAGGTGAAGTCGCGCCGCGTCGGTGGGGCCAACTACCAGGTGCCGACCGAGGTCCGCCCGTCCCGGCAGCAGGCGCTCGCCATGCGCTGGCTGATCGACGCCGCCCGCAAGCGCGGCGAGAAGTCGATGGCGCTGCGTCTGGCCGGCGAGATCGGCGACGCCGCCGAGAACCGCGGCGCGGCGGTCAAGAAGCGCGAAGACACGCACCGCATGGCGGAGGCCAACAAGGCCTTCTCGCATTACCGCTGGTAAGCAGCGGCTCACGTTCCAGACCCGACAGAGTATCCAGTCGTGCGTACCACCCCGATCGAGCGTTACCGCAATATCGGCATCATGGCCCACATTGATGCCGGCAAGACGACCACCACGGAACGCATCCTTTTCTATACCGGCGTGTCGCA
>DASTJE010000136.1:0-9017 GCA_035716845.1 Burkholderiaceae bacterium | reverse complement strand
CCGCTCCGCGCCGCAAGTCGTCGAAGCCTCTTCTTAGGGCTTCGAACGCCAAGCTGAACTACTTGGCGACGCTGCCGATCTCGACCACGACGCCGCGCGCGTCATGGGCGATCGAGCCGCTCTGCCCGATCAGGTCGCCGGCGGCGGCCTGCGCCTGCCCGCTCTTGCTGACGCGCGCGTCGACGATCACCTTGGGGAATGCCGACAGCTTGGTGCCGGGCGTCATCGCCATCGAGTCGTCGAAGGCGAATTCGATCGGCAGGTCCTTGACCTGCTTGCGCAGGATGGCCAGCGGCATGCGCGAGCCCTCGGCCGGGCGCGCGAACACGAACACGGTGTCGTCGGGCTTGGCCAGCTTGGCCAGCGCCGGGGCGAGCCGGATGGTGCCGCGCAGCGTCACGCCGCCCGGAGCCGCGGCAGCGCCGCCGCCGCCGGCGTCGGCCGCCGCGGCCGGCTTGGCCGCCGCGCCGGCGGGCGCTGCCGCCATGCCCCCGAGCTGGCGTGCCTCGGCGATGCTGCTCTGCAGCTGCGCGGCGAACGGGCTGTCGGGTGGCGCCACCTGCGCCAGCTTCTCCCAATGCTTGACGGCGCCGCGGTAGTCCTTGGCATTGAACGACGCGGTGCCCGCCAGCGCGAGGGCCTTGAAGCTGTTCGGGTCGGCCTTGAGCGCGCGCTCGATGAGCTTGGCGGGCTCGCCGGAGAGGTCGCGGTTTTGCATCACCGCCAGCGCGTCGGCCCAGTCCGCCAGCAGGCCCGCATCCTCGCCGGCCAGCGACACGGCCTTGGCGAAGGCCGGCACCGCATCGGAGAAGCGGCCGAGCTGCACGTACGAGCGCGCCAGCATGACCCAGCCTTCGACGTTGTCGGGCTGCTCCTTGAGCTTTTCGGCCAGGCGCTCCACCGCGGCGGCGAACTGCGTGCTGTCCATCTCGTGCCCGGCCGGCTGCGCCGGCGGCACGCCGGCGATCAGGCTGGGCGAGCCGGTCCAGGCGTAGCCGGCGATGGCCAGCGCGACGACCCCGAGCGCCAGCCCGGCCACCAGCGTGCGCGAGGGGCGCGCGACCACGGCCGCGGCCTGGCCGGGTTGCGCCAGCACGCGGTCGAGCAGAGCGCGCTCGATGCGGGCGCGCTCGGTCTCGTAGGCCTTCTTGCCGAGTTCGCCGCGCGCGTGCCGGGCGTCGAGTTGCTGCAGCTGGTCGCGCAGCTCGGAGATCGGATCGGTCATGGTGCGGAGGAGGGCCGCGCGTCGTCGTGGCCCTCGGGTTCGTCGGGGTCGAAACGGTCGGCGGCCATGCGGCTGCGCCGGCGCAGCACGACGAGGAGGATCAGCACGCCGGCCACCAGCAGCGCCGCCGGGCCGAACCACAGCAGCGCGGTGGTCCCCTTGACCGGCGGCCGGTAGAGCACGAAGTCGCCGTAACGGGCGGTCATGTAGTCGATGATGTCCCGCTGGCTCTTGCCCTCGCGCAGCATCTGCCGCACCTGCTGGCGCAGGTCGACCGCGAGTTCGGCGTTCGAGTCGGCGATGGTCTGGTTCTGGCACACCAGGCAGCGCAATTCGACGGCGATGGCCTGCAGGCGCGCTTCCAGCGCCGGGTCCTCGACGGCCGGCGCGGCCTCCTTGGCCGTGGCCGGGGCGGGCAGCGCCACGAAGGCCGCCGCGAGCAGGGCCGGGGCGAGCAGGGTTCTACGCAGGGTTGGCAGCATTCTCGGCCTGCAGCTTCCTGATCAGCGGTTCGATCCTGTCCTTCAGCACCTCGGGCGTGATGGGCCCGATCTGCTTGAAGCGGATGGTGCCGCCCTTGTCGATGACGAAGGTCTCGGGCACGCCGTAGACGCCGAAGTCGATGCCGACCTTGCCGTCGAGGTCGGACACCGAGGCGGTGTAGGGGTTGCCGAAGTTGGCGAGCCAGCGCTGCGCGTCGGGGCGCTGGTCCTTGTAGTTGAGGCCGTAGATCGGCACCAGCTTGCGGCGCGCGAACTCCACCAGCAGCGGGTGCTCCTCGCGGCAGGCCACGCACCACGAGGCCCAGACGTTGAGCAGCCAGACCTGGCCGCGCAGGTCGTCGCGGCCCAGGCGCTGCCCCGGCTCGTCCAGCCGCGGCAGCGAGAAGGCCGGCGCGGGCTTGTCGATCAGCGGCGAGGGCACTTCGCGCGGGTTGAGCTTGAGGCCGACACCGAAGAAGGCGAACAGGATCGCGATGACGACCAGCGGCAGGATGAAGGGCCAGCGCTTCATGCGGCAGCCCCCTGGGCGGCCGCGGCCTGGTCGGCCGCCGTCTCGCGCCTGGCGGCCCGGTAGCGGCGGTCGCTGGCGGCGACGAGGCCGCCGAGGGCCATCAGCACGCAGCCGCCCCAGATCCAGGTCACGAAGGGCTTGTAGTACACGCGCACCACCCAGGCGCCGCCCTGCGTGGCCTGCCCCAGCGACACGTAGATGTCGCCGGTCGGCCGGCTGCGGATCGCCGCCTCGGTCATCGGGTTCTGCTGCACGCGGTACACGCGCTTCTCGGGCCGCAGTTCGCCCACCACCTGGCCGCCCTTGCTCAGCGTGACCAGACCCTGCGCGGCGCGGTAGTTGGGGCCCTGCACGTCGCGCACGCCCTGGAAGGTGAAGGTCCAGTCGGCGATCTGCGTGGTGTCGCCGATGTCCATGTTGACGTCGCGCTCGACCTCGTAGGTCCTGACCATCGTGACGCCGAAGATGAACACCGCCACGCCCAGGTGCGCGAGCATCATGCCGGCCATTGCGCCCGGGACCTGGCGCAGGCGCTGCAGCACCGAGCTGCGCACGCCGCCGGGCGGCCGCACGCGTTCCCACAGGTCGGTGGCCACCGAAGCGACGATCCAGTACGCCATGAACAGGCCGATGCCGCCGACCCAGGAGATCTTGCCGGCCACCGCCTCGGTCAGCACGGCCGTGACGACGGCCACGCCGAGCGCCCAGCGCAGGCGGCGCCACAGGTCGGGCACCTCGGCCTGCTTCCAGCGCGCCAGCGGGCCCACGCCCATCAGGAACACCAGCGGGGCCATCAGCGGCACGAACACCGTGTCGAAATAGGGCGGGCCCACCGAGATCTTGCCCATGCCCAGCGCGTCGAGCAGCAGCGGATACAGCGTGCCCAGCATCACCGCGCCGGCGGCCACCGCCAGCAGCACGTTGTTGACGAGCAGGAAGGTCTCGCGCGAGACGACCGCGAAGCGCGCGCCCAGGCCCACCGTGGGGGCGCGCCAGGCGTACAGCGCGAGCGAGACGCCGATCACGATGCCGAGGAAGGCGAGGATGAACAGGCCGCGCCGCGGGTCGGTGGCGAAGGCGTGCACCGAGCTCAGCACGCCCGAGCGCACGAGGAAGGTGCCCACCAGGCTGAGCGAGAACGCGGTGATGGCCAGCAGCACGGTCCAGGCCTTGAAGGCGCCGCGCTTCTCGGTCACCGCCAGCGAGTGGATCAGCGCGGTGCCCACCAGCCAGGGCATGAAGGAGGCGTTCTCCACCGGGTCCCAGAACCACCAGCCGCCCCAGCCGAGCTCGTAGTAGGCCCACCAGCTGCCCAGCGCGATGCCCAGCGTGAGGAAGATCCAGGCCGCGGTGGTCCAGGGCCGCGTCCAGCGCGCCCAGGTGCTGTCGAGGTTGCCGCCCACCAGGGCGGCCACCGCGAACGAGAAGGCCACCGAGAAGCCGACGTAGCCCATGTAGAGCATCGGCGGGTGGAACACCATGCCCGGGTCCTGCAGCAGCGGGTTGAGGTCGCGGCCGTCGGCCGCGGCGGGCACCAGGCGGTCGAAGGGGTTCGAGGTGGCGAGCGTGAACAGCAGGAAGCCCACCGTCAGCCACCCCATCACCGCGAGGATGCGCGCGAGCACCGGCTGCGGCAGGCGGCGGCTGAAGATCACCACCGCCAGCATCCAGGTGGCCTGCATCACCAGCCACAGCAGCATCGAGCCCTCGTGGCCGCCCCAAACCGCGGCCACGCGGTACCAGAACGGCAGCGCGCTGTTGGAGTTGGAGGCGACGTACAGGACGGAGAAGTCGTTGCCGATGAAGGCCTGCGTCAGGCAGGCATAGGACGCGACGACCAGCACGAACAGCCACACGGCCGCCGGGCGCGCCAGCGCCATCCAGTCGGCACGGCCGCGCGCGGCGCCCGCCATCGGCATGATGCCCAGCACGAGGGCGACGCCCAGCGCCAGCCAGAGCAGGAAGTGACCGAGCTCGGCGATCATTTGGCGCCGCCCTGCACGACGCTCTTGCCGTACTTCGGGTCGCCGTGCTGCGCCTTGTACAGCGCGTCGGCGGCTTCGGGCGGCATGTAGTTCTCGTCGTGCTTGGCCAGCACCTCGCGGGCGACGAACACGCCGTCCTTGAGCTGGCCCTGCGCCACCACGCCCTTGCCCTCCTTGAACAGGTCGGGAAGGATGCCCTCGAAGCGCACCGGCACCTGCTGCGCGCTGTCGGTGACGATGAACTGGATCTTGGTGCCCTCGATCTTGACCGAGCCGTTCTGCACCAGGCCGCCGATGCGGAAGGTGCGGCCGGTGGGCGCCTCGTGGGCGGCCACCTGCGTGGGCGAGTAGAAGAACACCATGTTGCTCTGGAAGGCGTTGAGCACCAGGCCCACGGCCGCGCCCACGGCCACCAGCACGCCGCCCAGGATCGCGAATCGCTTGTGTCTCGGCTTCATCGAATCAACCTCCGTGCGGGCCGCCCTGCTCGGCGGCCTCGCGCAATGCGTCCCGATGGCGCAGCCGCAGCATCAGCGGCTCGGCCACCATGAATGCCAGGGTCACCAGGTACGAGCCCCAGACGTAGAAGCCGTACCCGCCCATGGCGAGGAACTCAGAGACACTGTTCCATTTCATGGCCGGATTGTTCCCGAGTTGTCCTTCTTGACGAGTTCATCCACCCACGCCGTGTGGGCTTCGCGCTCGATCACCACGGCGCGCGTGCGCATGAAGACCACCGCGAAGGCGTAGGCCCAGAAGCCGAAGGTCAGCAGCAGCATCGCCACCAGCATCGTCGTGGCCATGGTCGGCGCCTGCTTGAAGCTCACCGTGGCACCCTGGTGCAGCGTGTTCCACCACTTGACCGAGAAGTAGATGATCGGCACGTTGACGCTGCCCACCAGCGCCAGCAGCGCGCCGGCCTGGTCGCCGCGGCGCACGTCGTCGATGGCGTGCACCAGCGCGATGTAGCCCAGGTAGAGGAACAGCAGGATCAGCGTCGTGGTCAGGCGCGCGTCCCACACCCAGTAGGTGCCCCAGGTCGGGCGGCCCCAGAAGGCGCCGGTCCACAGCGCCAGGAAGGCGAACATGGCGCCGGTGGGGGCGATCGAGCGCGCCAGCATCGAGGCCAGGCGCGCGTTGAAGGCCCAGCCCACGCCGGCCCAGAAGGCCATCACCAGGTACAGGAACATCGCCATCCAGGCGGCCGGCACGTGGATGAAGATGATGCGGTAGCTCTCGCCCTGCGTGGCGTCGGTGGGCGCGACGAAGAAGCCGAGGTACAGGCCCGCCGCGCACAGCACGAGCGCCACGGCCCAGATCCAGGGCAGCAGCGCGCCGGTGAGCTGGTAGAAGCGCACCGGCGAGGCGAAGGTGTACAGCCGCAGCGGCGACTTCTTGTCCAGGGCCGTGGGGTTGCTCATGGAAGGCTCACTCGGTCG
Organism: Burkholderiaceae bacterium; assembly: GCA_035716845.1. Lineage (GTDB taxonomy): Bacteria > Pseudomonadota > Gammaproteobacteria > Burkholderiales > Burkholderiaceae_C > CADEEN01. Next base: position 3,354 of record DASTJE010000136.1, on the reverse strand, counting down.
AGATGCGCAGCGCGGCCGCGGTGGCGAAGGGCGCGCCCAGCGCGGTGGCGATCAGCAGCGCGCCCAGCAGCGAGAAGTGGCCCGAGGCCGAGAGGCCGGCCTCGACCTGGCTCACCGCCCCGGCGCCGAAGATCAGCGCCGGGATCGACAGCGGCAGCACGATCAGGATCAGCAGCATGCCGCCGCTGCGCAGCCCCAGCGTCAGCGCCGCGCCCAGCGCGCCCAGCAGGCTGAGGATCGGCGTGCCCAGCAGCAGGCCGGCCAGCAGCGCGCCCAGGGCCGGCAGCGAGAGGTCGAACAGCACGCCCACCAGCGGCGTGATCACGATCAGCGGCAGCCCCGTCAGCAGCCAGTGCACCGCGCACTTGGCCGCCGCCAGCGCCACCGCCGACTGCGGCGCCAGCAGCATCTGCTCGAGCGAGCCGTCGGCCATGTCGCCGGCGAACAGGTTGCTCACCGACAGCATCGAGGCCAGCAGCGCGCACACCCAGACGATGCCCGGCGCGATCTGGCGCAGGGTCTGCGTCTCCGGGCCCACGCCGAGCGGGAACAGGCTGAGCGCCACCAGGAAGAACACCAGCGGCAGCAGCGCGTCGATGCGCCGCCGCGAGGCCAGGCGCAGGTCGCGCGACAGGACGGCCATGAAGACGCCGTTCATGCGTGTCCATGGACATGGTCGAGGTCGAAGATGCGCGGCACCGGCTCGGCCAGGCTGAGCGCCTGGTGGCTGGTCAGCAGCGTGGCGCCGCCGCGCGCCGCGTGCTCGCCCAGCAGCGCGTTCAGCGCATGGATGCCGTCGCTGTCGAGCGCGTCGAAGGGCTCGTCGAGCAGCCACAGCGGCGCATCCAGCGTGAGCGCCAGGCGTGCCAGCGCCACGCGGCGGCGCTGCCCCTGGCTGAGCGTGCGCACGTAGGCGCGGCGCTTGTGCCCGACGCCCAGGCGCTGCAGCGCGGCGTCGATCGCCGCCGCGTCCGGCGCGCGGCCGCCCACCCGGCACAGGAAGGCCAGCGCTTCGCTGGCGTTCAGGTCGTCCTTGAGCGCGTTCTGGTGCCCGATGTAGACCATGCCGGCGCGCCACTCGGGCGCGCTGCGCCGCACCCGCTCGCCGCCCACGCGCAGCTCGCCGGCCATCGGCGTGGCCAGGCTGGCCAAGAGGCGCAGCAGGCTGGTCTTGCCGCGCCCGTTGCGGCCGCGCAGCCAGACCACGCTGCCGGGCTCGAGTTCCAGTTCGAGGTGCTCGAAGAGTGCGCGCTCGCCACGGTGGCAGGCGAGGTCCACGGCTGCAAGTACCGGCACCGCGTTTCGTCCAGGGGGCGGAGACGGGCAGGCAGGCGAAACGGCGGTGGGCTGCATGGGGGGGTGATGGTCAGGACAGGGCATGCACCAAGGCGCAAGACCACCTGGCAGAAGGCTCGCGGTGTGTCCCCAAGCCCGGGCGAAGTTTACGGGTTGCGGGGGTGGGGCCGGCTTGACCGAAATCAGAGGCCTGGGGCAGGGCCGGGATCGCGCGTGCCTGGACTGTCGCGCCGCGCGATGGGGGACGCCGCATCCCGCCGAAGACCCGCAGGTCGGCCGCGCCGCGCGCGCCCGTGACCTGGTGCACGCCCGCCGCACGCGGATCGCTCAAGCGCGCGACCGGCGCACCGAAGAGCAGGGTTGCGCCGTCCGCAACCCTTGTGCCCATGCCCTCGACCGTTCGTGCCCTTGCCCTCGCGCTCGTCGCCCTGGCCCTGCCGCCGGGCGCGTGGGCGCAGCGCTGGAGTTGCACCTACGAGCCCGTCGGGGACCCGGAGATCGCCTGCGAGCGGCTCGGCAGCAGCGCCGTGCCGGCGTCGGGGCAGGCCCGCCCGACGGCGTGGGGCGGTGCCCTGGCGGGCGCGTTCACGTCGGCGGGCGAGACGCTCTACATCCCGATCTACGTGCATGTCGGCGCGAGCGACCTGGCCCGCCTGAACGAGCTGGCCGATCGCGTGCTGTGCGAGGGACGCGCGAACTGCGCGGTGCGGGTGATGCGGGCGCCGGTGCGCTCCGCGGCGCGCTGAAGGCGCGTCAACGAGCAAGAAAAAAGGGCCGGCTGAGGCCGGCCCAAGTGGTAACAAGGGCCGGCTGGCGCCGGCCCAAGGGGTCCAAGAGGCCGGCTGGCGCCGGTCCCAGGGTGCCTAGGGGAAAGTGAAGCCTACTTCTGGTGGCACTTCACGCACAGGTAGCCCTGCGCGCCTTGGGTCGAGCCGGTCAGCTTGCCCTTCAGCAGCATCACGTCCTGCACCTTCTTGCCGTTGTGCACGTCGTGGCACGAACCGCATTCGATGCCCGTCTTGCCCGCCACCGCCCCGGCCGTGATCCTGCCGCTGCCGTCGTCGTTGTACAGGCTGATGCCGAGGCCGGACGGGTCACCTATCCATTCGCCGCCGACGATCTGGCTGCCCGTCGTCGAAGCGTTGTAGACGTTGGTGGCACCGTTCAACGGATAGGGCATCGCCACCGGGTGCGTGCCCGAGATGGAGCCGGTCGAGTGCGCCACTTCGTGGCCGCTGTCGAGCGTGCCGGGTGCTGGCACGTACTTCGCGCCGGACGTGAACTGGCGGTTGAACCACATGCCGTCGGTGCTGGCCAGGCCACCGTCGTGGCAGCTCAGGCACTTGGTGGTCGGGCCCTTGTACGTGTCGCCCTTGAACTCGGCGTAGTTCGTGCCGGCCGTCGTGGCCGGGACATCCCACTTGTACGTGGTCGACGGCAGCGTGTGGTTCCACAGCAGGTTGGTCGACTTCGCCTGGTGGGGCGTGTGGCACTTCGTGCACAGGCCGATCTGGACGCGCGCGACGCCTTGCTTGCCGGTGAGCGGATCGATGTACTCCGGGCCGCCGCGGTTGTAGGTCGTGAACTTCGTCGGGTCCGCATAGACATACGCGCCGGTGGTGGCGTCCCTGCCGGTGGGCGCCAGCCACTGCAGCAGCGCCGTGCCGCCCGACGTGCCGCCGGCGCCCACGGGCGCACTCCAGTCGTGCTTCGTGCCGGTGATGCCGGTGCCCGGATCTGCCGCAAGGGCCCCCATCGAAGCCATTGCCAGGCTCGTGGCCACCAACAGTCGCATTGCTCTCATCTTGACCTCCAGGAATATTGATGTCGTCGATATCGATCGGGTGTGCGTCACGACCCTCGCAGGGTCGAGCCACCCTGCTCCATGCATCGACCGTGCCAATCGGAGGGGCCGGCTTGCGCCAGCGCAAACCAGGCGGCCGCGTGGCCGCGTGACGGCCGCTTCGACGGCCCGCTGCCTGCAGATCGGCACCGCGTTGGTCCGACGCGACACCTGCCGGGCCCGGATTTCGCGGTCGTGCGCAAGCCACTCGGGCC
>DASTJE010000135.1:0-13687 GCA_035716845.1 Burkholderiaceae bacterium | reverse complement strand
GCGTGGCCTCCAGCGGCACCTCGCAGGAGGCCATCACGACCTTGGCGCCGCGCAGCAGGCCTTCGGCCGCCCGGGCGTGATGCGCCGCGAGGCCGGCGCCCGCGCCCGGCGCCACCGCGATGCTGTTGTCGCCGTCGTCGTAGACCCAGATCTGCGCCACGCCGCTGCGCTCGCCGGCGGCCACGTCGACCGCGCCGGCGTCGATGCCCTCGCGGGCCCACAGCGCGAGCGCCATGCGGCCGAAGTCGTCGTCGCCGATGCGCGCCACGAGCGCCACGCGCGCACCCTGGCGCGCGCAGGCGACGGCCGCGTTGGAGCCCTTGCCGCCCGGCAGCACCTCGAAACCCGACGCCAGCAGCGTCTCGCCGCGCGCCGGCGGCCGCGGCACGTGCGACACCAGGTCGGCGTTCCAGCTCGCGATGCAGACGACGTCGGCGGCGGCGGCGCTCATTTCAAGCCGTAGCCCATGGTCTGCGGCAGCCACAGCACCAGTTGCGGCACCAGCGTCAGCACCAGCAGCAGCCCCAGCAGCATCAGCAGGAAGAGCCAGCCCTCCCTGAGCATCGCCTTGATCGGGATGCCGGTCAGCGCGTTGGTGACGAACAGCAGCATGCCGAAGGGCGGCGTGATCAGGCCGATCATCATGTTGATCACGACCACCACGCCGAAGTGCACCAGGTCCACGCCGAGCAGCCTGGCCGCCGGCAGCAGCATCGGCACGAACACGAGCAGCATCACCGCGGTGTCGAGGAAGCAGCCCAGCACCAGGAACACGACGTTGACCATCAGCAGGAACTGCCACTGGCTCAACTGCATGCCACCCACCCACTGCGCCAGCGCCTGCGGCACGCCCTCGGAGGTGAAGGCATAGCTGAGCAGAAAGGCGCCGGCGATGATCATCGTGATGACGGCCGAGGAGCGCGTGGACTCGACGAACACGCGCGCCAGCGTCGGTGCGTCGAGCGCGCGATAGACGAGACCGGCCAGCACCAGGGCGTGCAGCGCGGCCACGGCCGCCGCCTCGGTGGGCGTGAAGGCGCCGCTGTACAGGCCGCCCAGCAGCACCACCGGCAGCGACAGCGGCAGCGCGCCGCGCCACAGCAGGCCGGCCCATGCCGAGCGGGGCACCGGGTCGTCCTTGGGCATGCCGCGGCGCACCGCGATGATGTGCACCGCCACCATCAGCACGCCGGCCATCAGCAGCCCCGGGATCACGCCGCCCAGGAACAGCGCGCCCACCGAGGTGCCCGACACCAGCGCGTAGATGACCAGCGGGATCGAGGGCGGGATGATGGGGCCGATGGTGGCGCTGGCCACCACCACGGCGCCCGCGAAGCCGGGGCTGTACTCCGGCTTCTTGAGCATCTGCTTGATGGTCACCAGGCCCGGCCCGGCGGCGTCGGCGATGGCGCTGCCGCTCATGCCCGAGAAGATCACGCTGACCAGGATGTCCACCTGCGCCAGCCCGCCGCGCAACCGACCCACGAGGATGCGGCAGAAATCGAAGATGCGCTCGCTGATCGTGCCGGCGTTCATCAGGTTGGCCGCCAGGATGAACAGCGGCACCGCGAGCAGCACGTAGCTGTTGTACAGGCCGTTGAGCACCTGCTCGGCGGCCAGCCCGACGTCCTGCTTCTTGACGATCAGGTAGGCGATGCCCGAGGCGAGCATCGAGAAGCCGATCGGCGCGCGCAGCAGCATGCCCAGCGCGAGCACGCCGATCAGGATGGCCAGCGGCATCGTCATGCGCTGCGCCCTTCGGTGAGGCCTGCGTCCTCCAGCGGCGCGCCGCGCGCGAGCCGCCACAGCAGCAGCGCGTTGCGCAGCACCAGCGCCACGAGCAGGAACACGAACGGGATGAAGACCCAGGTGAAAGGCAGGCCCAGCACCGGCGTGCCCTCGCGCGCCATGAAGCGCACGTAGTCCCAGCTCGCCGGGATCGCCCACGCCGCCAGGCCGCCGATCATCAGTGCGCCGGCCGCCTGCATGGCGCGGCGCAGTCGCGGGCCGGCGAGCTGGTAGACGAGGTCGAACACCACGTGCTCACGCGCCGGCACCATGAAGGCCGCCGCCCAGAGAATGACCCAGACGTACAGGATCACCGCCAGCTCGTCGGTCCACGGCAGCGGCCGGTTGAAGGCAAACCGCGCCGTGATCTGCACGAGGAAGACCACGAACAGGGTTGCGAACAGCCCGGCGCCGACCGTGTCGGCACAGGCACGAAGCCACTTCACTTAGCGGGTCCTCCGGCCAGCGCCGGGCCGCTCCCGACAAGACGCCGGGCCGCCCCAAGTCTTGTCGCTGCCCCCCAGGGGGGCGAGCCGGGCGCAGCACGGCCACGGGGGCCCTGCCGGGCCGGAGCTCCCCTCGGGGGACGACGCCGCAGGCGTCCAGGGGTCGTCACTTCGTGTTGTTGATGCGCTCGAGCAGTCCCTTGGGCCAGGCCTTGGCGATGTCCGAGCTCGCGTAGGCCGCCTGCACCGCCTTGCGGAAGGCCTCGACGTCGGGCGTCGTGACCTGCAGGCCGTTGCTCTTGAAGAAGTCGACGATCTGCGCCTCCTCCTTGATGCGGTTCTCGTTGTTGTACGCGGCGGCGGCGCGCGCGGCGGCGCGCACCTTGTCGCGCTGCGCCGGCGTCATCGCGTTCCAGCTCTTGTTGCTGATGGCGATGAAGATGCCGTCGACCAGGTGGTTGGTCAGCACGAGCTGCTTGGTCACCTCGTAGAACTTGGCCGCGCGCACGGTGGGCAGCGGGTTGTCCTGGCCGTCGATGGTGCCGGTCTTGAGCGCGAGGTACACCTCGCCGAAAGCCAGCGGCGTGGCGGTGGCGCCCAGCGCCTCGCCCAGGAACAGCCATTCCTTGGAGCCGGGCATGCGCAGCTTGACGCCCTTGAGGTCGGCCGGCGTGCGCACGTTGCGCGCCTCGCGCAGGTTGACCTGGCGCGTGCCGAGGTAGATCGGCGACAGGATGGTCACGTCCATCTTCTCGGCCACCAGCTTGTAGAGTTCCTCGCCGATCGGGCCGTTGAACACCTTCTGCTGGTGCTCGGGGTCGCGCACGATGTAGCCGGCGGTGAAGATCGAGAACTCGGGCACCAGCTTGGCGATGTCGAAGGCCGAGATCGAGCTCAGCTCCAGGTTGCCGCGCGCCATCGCCGCGGGCTCGGTGCCCTGCTTGAACAGCGAGGCGTTGAGGTTGATCTGGGTGTCGAACTCGCCGGGCGCGCTCTTGTCGAGCGAGTCCTTGAACACCGTCCACATCTTGCCGTGCCAGTCGTCGGGCACCGCGGGCGTGGAGATGCGCAGCAGCACCTTGTTCTGCGCCATCGCGGCGGGCACGAAGGCGGTGGCCAGGGCAGCGGCGGCGGCCAGCAGGCCGCGGCGCAGGATCGAGGGGGTCATGTCAAGTCTCCTCTGCAGGTAGTGTCTGTGGAAGGAACGGCAATCAGTCCTGGGCGCGGTCCAGGCCCAGCTCGGCGATGGCGGCGGCCAGCGCCTGGGTGCGCGCATCGTCCAGCGCCACGAGCGGAGGCCGCACGCGGCGCCAGGCCATGTCGCCAGTCTGCACGGCCTGGATGGCCTTGAGAGCCGGGATCAACGCGTAGCCGCCCAGCAGGCCGAGCAGGCGCTCGATGCGGCCGAGGTCGCGGGCGGCGGCGGCGCTGTCGGGCTCGGCGACCAGGCGGTGCACCGCGCGCGGCATGAAGTTGGCCAGCCCGCTGACCGCGCCGCCGCTGCCCAGGCGGCCCAGCGTGGGCAGGTCGGGCTCGTGGCCCACGTGCACGCCGATCCGCGGCTGGCCGGGCGCCATGAAGGCCTGCGCCAGGGCGACCGAATGCGCGCGATCGCCGGCGCTGTCCTTGATGGCGACGATGCGCCCGGGGTAGCGCTGCAGCAGCTCGGCGATCACCGCCTGCGACAGGCCCACGCCGGCCACCTGGGGGATGTGGTACAGCACCACGCGCAGCGCCCGCTCGGCAGTGGCGTCGAGCACCGCACGGTAGGCCGCCACGATGCCCGCGTCGGGCACGCCCTTGAAGAAGAACGGCGGCATCAGCAGCACGCCCCAGGCGCCCAGGTCCTGTGCGTGGCGCGTCAGCGCGATGGCCTCGGGCAGCGCGGCGCAGCTGGTGGACACCAGGATGCGCGCGGCGGGCACGCCGCCCGCGACGAGCGCGTCGACCGCGGCGCGGCGCTCGTCGAGCGAGAACGAGGGCCCCTCGCCGGTGGTGCCGAAGGGCGTGACGCCGCCGCAGCCGTCCGCGATCAGCTGCCTGGCGTGCGCGGCGAAGCGCGCATGGTCGATCGACAGGTCCTCGTGCAGCGGCGTCATCAGCGCCGGCCAGATGCCGCGGATGCCCGGCGTGCCGGGGTTGGAGGTCATGGGGTCTCCCGGGGTGGGGTGGGCAGTGGCGGGCGCGGCAGGCCGAGCACGCGCCGGTGCGAGCTTTCGATGTGGTGCTCCAGGCGGCGCGCCACCTCGGCCGCATCGCGGCGCTTGAGCGCCTCGATGAACCACAGGTGCTCGTCCATCGCCGGCACCAGCGCGTCTTCGGACAGCATCGAGCGGTCGAGCCGGATCAGGCGCACGCGCAGGCTGTTGACGCGGTAGGTCTCGGAGATCAGCGCATTGCCCAGCGCGTCGATCATCAGGTCGTGCAGGCCCCAGTCGACGCTCTGCGCGTCCGACAGCAGCGCCGCGTCGATCGGCCCGCGGCGCGCGCGCTCGACGATGCGCCGGTGCGCGTCCTCGATGGCCGCCAGGTCGGCGTCCGACACGGTGGCGCAGAAGCGCAGCGCGGCCTCGCGCTCGAGCACCAGGCGCAGCTGGTAGGCGTTGTGGATCAGCGTGACGTCGATGTGTGCGATCTGCAGCCCGCGCTGCGGCACGGTGCGCAGCAGGCCTTCGGCCTCCAGGCGCGGGATCAGCTCGCGCACCGCGCCCAGCGGCATGTCCAGCAGCTGCACCAGCTCGCGCTGCGAGATGAACTGGCCGGGCCGGATGTGGGCCTCCAGGATCTGGCGCTGGAAGCTCTCGTAGGCGCGCGCGCGCAGCGTGGTGGCGCTCATCGTGCCCCCGGGGCGAGCACACCCGCGCGCAGCAGCACGTTGCCGTAGGTGCGCGTCTCGCCGCTGACGAAGATCGCGAATGCACGCTCGGCGTGCTCGTAGAAGGCGAAGCGCGCCAGCACCGCGGCCGGGGCCTCGCCCGCGGCCTGCAGCGTGGCATTGAGTTCGGCCACCGCCGGCGGCACGGCGGCCGCGTCGCCGATCACCTGCATCGTCCAGGCCGCGGGGCCCGGTGCGTCCAGCGGCAGCAGCGCGAGCACCGCGCGCAGCACGGCGGGGGCGTCGGCGCCGGGCAGGCGCACCAGGCGCGCGCCGTGCGCGGCCGCCACGCGTGCGGCCGGGAAGTGCGCGTCGACGATGGCCACATCGTCGCCATGGCCCAGGCTCGCCAGCGCGTGCAGGGCGTCGGGCGTCAGCAGCGGCGGCACGTGCTTGAGCATCGGGGGCGGTGGCAGGAGGGCTCGGGCGGAGCGACGGAGACTGACGGACGAACGGGCGCGGCGTTGGGGAGCGGCGGGGGGCGCCGCGGCGGGAACCCGGGTTTCCCCCTCATCACACACTGACATGTTAGTCGTAACCTAGTGCCCAACCATCAGGACAAACCCCCGCGTGCCCCCTCTCCTGTTCCGGCCCTGCCTCGGCAGCGGCGCGCGCATCGGCCTCGGCGGGGCGCCGCTGGGCAACCTGTTCGCGCCGGTGCCCGAGGCCGCCGCCCAGGCCGTGCTGGACGCCGCCTGGGACGACGGCTGCCGCAGCTTCGACACCGCACCGCACTACGGCCACGGCCTGTCCGAACACCGTGTCGGCCACGCGCTGCGCCGGCGCGCACGCGCCGACTTCGTGCTCTCGAGCAAGGTCGGCCGCCTGCTCACGCCAGCCGCGCAGGTGCCGCGCGAGCAGCATGCCTATGTCGACGGCCTGCCCTTCGTGCAGCACTGGGACTACACGGCCGCCGGCATGCGCCGCAGCGTCGAGGACAGCCTGCAGCGCCTCGGGCTGGCACGGCTCGACGTGGCCTACGTGCACGACTGCGACGCGCGCACCCACGGCCCCGGGGCCCCGGCGGTGCGCCGCCGCGTGCTCGACGAGGCCCTGCCGGCGCTGCGCGCGCTGCAGCGCGAGGGCCTGGTGGGCGCGATCGGCCTGGGCGTCAACGACGTGGCGATCGTGCTCGACGTGCTGGCGCACGCCGACCTCGACGCCCTGCTGCTGGCCGGGCGCTACAGCCTGCTCGACCACGGCGCCCTGCCCGAGCTGCTGCCGCGCTGCGCGGCGCGCGGCGTGCACGTGGCGCTGGGCGGCGTCTTCAACTCGGGGCTGCTGGCCACCGGCACGCGCAGCGGCGCCGCGGCGCGCTTCGACTACGCACCGGCCGCCGCGGCGTGGATCGAGCGCACCGCCCGCATCGAGGCCCTGTGCGACACGCACGGCGTGCCGCTGCGCGCGGCGGCGCTGCAGTTTCCGCTCGCCCACCCGGCGGTGGAGATCGTGATGCTGGGCGCGCGCAGCGTCGAAGAGTGGCGCGACGCGCTGGCGATGGTGCGCCATCCGATCGCGCCGGCGTTCTGGTCCGACCTGCGCCGGGCCGGCCTGCTGCCGGACGAGGCGCCGACGCCGTGATCGTCGACGCGCACTTCCACGCCTGGCGGCCGGCGCGCGGCGACTACGGCTGGCTGACGCCGGCGCTGGTGCCGCTGTACCGCGACGTCGAGGTCGCCGACTGGCTGCACGAGGCCGTGCCCTGCGGCGTGGCCGGCGGCGTGCTGGTGCAGGCCGCTCCCACGGAGGCCGAGACGGCCTTCCTGCTCGGGCAGGCCGCGCGGCAGCCGGCGGTGCTGGGCGTGGTCGGCTGGGTCGACCTGCTGGCCGACGATGCGCCCGCGCGCATCGCGCGCCTGGCCGCGGTGCCCAAGCTGAAGGGGCTGCGCCCGATGCTGCAGGACCTGGACGACCCGGACTGGATCCTGCAGCCGCGCATCGCGCCGGCGCTGGCCGCCATGGCCGCGCACGGGCTGGTGTTCGACGCGCTCGTCAGGCCGGTGCACCTGCCGCGCGTGCGCGTGCTGTGCGCACGGCACCCCGGCTTGCGCGTGGTGATCGACCACGGCGCCAAGCCCGACATCGGCGCCGGCCAGTGGGAGCCGTGGGCGGGCGAGATGGCGGCGCTGGCGCGCGAGACGGGCGCGACGTGCAAGCTCTCGGGCCTGCTCACCGAGGCCGGGCCGCACCCGGCCCCGGATGCGGCCACGCGCTGGGCGCGCCACCTTCTCGAGGTCTTCGGCGCGCAGCGGCTGCTCTGGGGCAGCGACTGGCCGGTGCTCGAACTCGCGGCGACCTACCGCGACTGGTGGGCAGCCGTGCAAGGGCTGCTCGCCGCCTGCCGCGACGAGGACCGCGCCGCCGTGCTCGGCGCCAACGCGCGCCGCGTCTACCGACTGTGACGTACGATGGCCCGCAGGCGCTGCGCTCGCAGGCGCACGGGAGTCGAAGATGTCACGTCCATGGATCGCCGCGCTGGCGCTCGCGCTGGCCGCTTGCGGCGGTGGCCTCACGGCCGAGAAGTACGGCCAGATCAAGCTGGGCACCACCTACGCCGAGGCCACGGCGCTGATCGGCAAGCCCGACCGCTGCGACGAGGCGATCGGGCTGAAGACCTGCACCTGGGGCGACGAGCAGCGCGGCGCGACCCTGCGCTTCGTCGGCGACAAGGTGGTGTTCCACAGCTCGACCAACCTGCGCTGAAGGGGGCCGGGCGCGTGAAAAGCGCCCGGAAAACCCCGCACTTGTGACGAGCCCGCTCGCCTTCGGGGCGGCACCATAGCGGACAACACCGGGTGGTTCGTCCGCCCGCTTCGTGACGCCGCCGCCTCCGCTCCCGAATGGACCTCGAATCCCTGCGCCAACCCGCCGCACTGGCCACCGTCGCCGCGCTGATGCTCGCTGCCGGGCTGGCGGGCGCCTGGGTTGCGCGCCGCCTGCCCAAGGGCTCGCGCGCCGCGGACGCGCCCGCCGCGCCCGTCAGCCTCGATCCGGTGACGGGCCTGCCCTCGCGCGAGAGCTTCGAGGAACAGGTCGACCGGATGTTCGCCCGCGCCGAGGGCGAAGGCCGCGGCGTGTGCCTGCTGTACGCCGGGCTCGACGGATTCCGGCCCGTCAACGAGCGCGCCGGGCAGGCGGTGGGCGACAAGGTGCTGCGCGCGGCGGCACAACGCCTGGCCTCGCTGTGCGGCGCCTCGACGCCGCTGTGCCGCGTGCTCGGCGACGAGTTCGCGATCTGCGTGGATGCGCCGCTGGCATCCGCCGAGCAGTTCGCGCGCCGCATCGTCGAGAGCTTCGCGGTGCCGCTGCGCGTCGATGCGCAGGAGTTCGCGCTCGGCCTGTCGGTGGGCATCGCGGTGTCGCCGGACCACGGCGACAGCCCGCGCCTGGTGCGCCGTGCCGCCGCGGCGATGCGCGCGGTCAAGCGCAGCGGCGGCGCCGCGCACGCGATCTTCGATCCGCGCATCGAGGCCGAGCAGCGCGACGAGCTGCACATCGCCCGCGAGCTGCAGCACGCGGTGGCGCGCGGCGAGGTGGAGCTGCTGTACCAGCCCTGCGTGGAGGCCGGCAGCCTGGAGGTGACCACGGTCGAGGCGCTGATGCGCTGGAAACACCCCGCCCTGGGCATGGTGAGCCCGGCCAAGTTCATCCCGATCGCCGAGCGCCACGGACTGATCGAGGCGCTCGGCCAGTGGGTGCTCGAGACCGCGCTCGCGCAGACGGCGGAGTGGCTGAGCCAGGGCCTGTGCGTGCGCATGGCCCTCAACGTCTCGGGCCACCAGTTGCGCCAGGAGTCCTTCGCGGCACGGCTGCAGGCCGGCCTGCAGGCCCATCGGGTCCCGGCCGAACTCGTGACCTGCGAAATCGACGTGGCCGCCACCCACGAAGACCCTTCGGTGGCACGGCAGTCCTTCGGGCGGCTGGCACAGCTGGGCGTGCGCCTGGCGGTGAGCCGCGTCGGCGTCGGCCCCACGAACATGGCGACCCTGGCGGCGCTGGGCGTGGCCGAGGTGAAGATCGCGCGCCCGCTGTCGTCCGCCGTGGTGGACCAGTACGACGCCCATGCCGCCGTCACGCAGCTGCTGTCCGAGGCACGCGCACACCAGTTGCGCGTGATCGCCGAGGGCGTGGAAACCGACGCGCAGCGCGATGCCCTGGTGCAGCTGGGCGTCCACGAGCTGCAGGGCTACCTGCTCGCCAAGCCGATGACCGCGCGCGCGGTGGCCGTCTGGGCCTCGGACGCGCCCAACACCCTGGTGCGCGCTCTGAACCCGATGGCGTTCCGGGACACCGAGATGCTCTCCGAGCGCGGGACGCAGATTCCGCCGCTCTGAGCGGCGGCCGCCGCCGTCAGGCGGCGTCGACCACGTCCGCCGCGGCGCGGAAGGCGTCCACCGCCGCCGGGAAGCCGCAATACACGCTGGCGTGCAGGAAGATCTCCTGCAGCTCCTGCCTCGTCACGCCGTTGTTCAGGGCGCCGCGCACGTGGATCTTGAGCTCGTGCATGCGGCCGAGCGCCACCAGCATCGACACCGTGACGATGCTGCGCGTGCGCAGGTCGATGCCCGGGCGCTGCCAGGTGTTGCCCCAGGCGTGGCGCGTGACCAGCTCCTGCAGCGGCGCGGTGAAGGGCGTGGCCTTGGCCAGCGCGTTGTCGACGTAGGCGTCGCCGAGCACGGCCCGGCGCGTCGCGAGGCCCTTCTCATCGAGATCCATGGAGGCTCCTTGTTCGAGGGCACGCAGCATAGCCGTCGGCGCGCCTGTCCACGCTCAACGCCCGGCCGGCGCGCATGGCTAGCATGGTCGAGCGGGCTGCAGCAACGAGGAGGTCGGCGATGGCGCTGGTCTTGTGGGCCATGGCCGCATTGGTGGCGCTCGCGGTGCTGGCCGCCGCACTCGGCCGGATCGGCACGACGCACTGGCACGCGCGCACGCGCGCGCTGCACCTGCGGCTCGCGGCGGCGCAGGTGGCGGTCGAGCCGGCCCGCTACGACGCGGCGCGCGAGCTGGCGGGATTGCCCGAGCCGGTCCAGCGCTACTTCCGCGCCGTGCTGCAGGACGGCCAGCCGATGATCGCCGCGCTGACCGTCGAGCACACCGGCAGGTTCAACCTGGCGCCCGAGGGTGCGCACCAGTGGAGGCCGTTCACGTCCCGCCAGCGCAGCACGATGCAGCGCCCGGGTTTCGTGTGGGACGCGCGCATCGCCATCCTGCCCGGCTTGGCAGTGCACGTGCACGACGCGTACGTGGCCGGCGAAGGCCTGCTGCGCCCGGCCGTGATGGGCCTGCTGCCGCTGGCCGATCTGCGCGGCTCGAGCCCTGAGCCCGGGGGCCTGGCCCATGGCGAATGCCTGCGGTGGTTTGCCGAAGCGGCGTGGTACCCGACCGCGCTGCTGCCGAGCCAGGGCGTGCACTGGAGCGCGCTGGACGACAGCACCGCGCGTGCCACGCTGAGCGACGGCGCGCTGCAATGCGCCCTGCTCTTGCGCTTCGATGCGCACACCCACCTCGTCGCCAGCGTGCGCGCCGAGGCGCGCGGCGCGATCGTCGGCAACAAGGTGGTGACGATGCCGTGGGAGGGCCGCTGGTCGGACTACCGGCCTCACGACGGCATGCTCGTGCCGACCCAGGGCGAGGTGGCGTGGATCACGCCGCAGGGGCCGCGGCCGTACTGGCGCGGGTCGGTCGTCGGGCTCGCGTTCGAGTACGCCGGCTAGCACCGCATGCCGTGGCACCGGCCGGCGCTGCGCCACGGCGCCCGCGCGCCGCACAATCGGCACCACCCGCGTGCCGAACCGCTGCCGTGTCGACTCCGACGATCGATCTCGATGCCTACCTGCGCCGCATCGGCCACGACGGGCCCTGCCGCGCCGACGCGCCGACGCTGGCGGCGCTGATCGCCGCCCACGCGGCGGCGATCCCTTTCGAGAACCTCGAGGTGCTGGCCGGCCGCGTACCGGCACTGCAGCCGCAGGCGCTGCAGCGCAAGCTGGTCGATGGCGGACGCGGCGGCTACTGCTTCGAGCAGAACTCGCTCATGCTCGACGTGCTGCGGCAGATCGGCTTCGACGTGCGGCCGCTGGAGGCGCGCGTGCGCGCCAACGTGCCGCCCGACGTCGTCACCGCGCGCACCCACATGGCGCTGGAGGTGACGCTCGACGGCGCGCGCTGGCTCGCGGACGTGGGCTTCGGAGGCCTGGCGCCGCTGGCGCCGGTCGCCTTCGGCGGCCAGGCCACGCGGTGCCCGGACGGCGCCGTGTACCGGCTGCTGGAACGGGCCGGCACCACCGCGCTGCAGCTGCACACGGACCATGGCTGGGAGGACTGCTACCACCTCGGCCGCGAAAGCCCGCAGTCCGTGGACCTGCAGGTCGGCAACTGGTACGTCGCGACGCACCCGGAGGCGATGCTCGGGCGGAACCTGCTGGTGGCCCGCGCGGTCGACGGGGGACGCCTCACCCTCTTCAATCGTCGCCTGACCTTCCGCCGCGCGTCCACTGCAACGCTGCACGAGGAGGACCTCGCGTCCGAAGCGCATGTCGCCGCGGTGCTGGCGCAGCGCTTCGGGCTGGTCCTCGACGCCGCGGACCTCGAACGCGCACTGGCCCGTTTGCCTGGCCCCGCGTGACACACCCGGGCTGCCCGCGAGGCACGGGCCCGGCCACGGACCTCATAGACTCGGACGGTCGCAACCCGAGCTGAACGCAGGAGATCGTTCGTGGCCGCGCAGCAGACTCCCCGTCCACCCTTCCTCCAGGAGCCGCTCAAGGACTACCGCGAGTACGGCCGCGAGGCGATGTGCGAGCGCGCGCGCGAGTTCCATCGCGAGATGGCGCGGCGCCGCAGCGTGCGCGACTTCGATGCACGACCGGTCCCCCGCGAGGTGATCGAGGCCTGCCTGCTCGCGGCGGGCACCGCGCCGTCGGGCGCGAACCAGCAGCCGTGGTTCTTTGCCGTGATCACGGACGCGGCACGCAAGCGGCGCATCCGTGCGGCCGCCGAGAAGGAGGAGCGCGAGTTCTACGGCGGCAAGGCGCCGCAGGAGTGGCTCGACGCGCTGGCACCGCTGGGCACCGAGCCCGACAAGCCTTTCCTGGAAGAGGCCCCGGTGCTGATCGCGATCTTTGCGCAGAAGCACGGCGTGCGGGCCGACGGGTCGCGCCTGCCGCACTACTACGTGCCCGAGTCCGTCGGCATCGCGACCGGGTTCCTGATCGCCGCACTGCACCACGCGGGCCTGGCCACCCTCACGCACACGCCCAGCCCGATGGGCTTTCTCAACGAGATCTGCGCACGGCCGGCCGCCGAGAAGCCGGTGATCCTGCTGGTCGTGGGCTATCCGAAGCCCGGCTGCCTCGTGCCGGTGCGCGGCGGCATCAAGAAGCCGCTCGCGCAGATCGCGCAGTGGCTCGACGACGACGCCTGAGCGGGCTGCGGCGCTCCGTCACGTCGGTCTCCGGGTTCAGGCATCGACTTCGGTGGGCCGCATCGGGGCCGGCCGGCTGCCGAAGGGGCTCCCTTTTCAAACTACATTGCCCGCCATGCACACGACCTTCCAGCCCGCCACTGGCCTGCTGGCCAGCCTCGACCTGCTGCAGATCACGCTGGGCGGCCCGGTGCTGCACCTGCGGCTGACCCGCCCGGCCAAGCGCAACGCGCTGAACGACCCGCTGATCCAGCAGCTGCACACCGCCTTCGTCAACCTGCCCGAGGGCGTACGCGCGGCGGTCATCAGCGGCGAGGGCGCGCACTTCTGCGCCGGCCTGGACCTGTCCGAGCTGGTCGAGCGCGACGTCCACAGCGGGGTGCTGCACTCGCGCATGTGGCACGCGGCATTCGACGCCATCCAGTTCGGGCGCGTGCCGGTGGTCGCGGCACTGCACGGCGCCGTGGTGGGCGGCGGGCTCGAGCTCGCGTCGGCCTGCCACATCCGGGTGGCCGACGACAGCGCGTACTACGGCCTGCCCGAAGGGCAGCGCGGCATCTTCGTGGGCGGCGGCGGCTCGGCGCGCATCCCGCGCCTGATGGGTGTGGCGCGCATGACCGACCTGATGATGACCGGGCGCGTCTACGACGCGCAGGAGGGCCTTGCCGTGGGCCTGTCGCAGTACGTGGTCGAGGCCGGCCAGGCCACGGCCAAGGCCCTGGCGCTGGCCGAGCGCATTGCGCAGAACGCCCCGATGAGCAACTTCGCGGTGATGCATGCACTGCCGCGCATCGCCGACCAGTCGCAGAGCGAGGGCCTGTTCACCGAATCGCTGATGGCCGCCGTGGCCGAGAGCACGCCCGAGGCGCAGGAGCGCCTGCGCGCCTTCCTCGAAGGCCGTGCGGGCAAGGTGGTCAAGTCGTCGTGAGCACCCGCGCGGCGCGCAGAGGGGTGGCGGGCACCTGAGGCTAGGATGCGGGTCCCGTTCCGCCTCCGTTGAACCTCATGCAAGCGCAAGCCGACATCGCCGTGATCGGCCTGGCCGTGATGGGCCAGAACCTGATCCTGAACATGAACGACCACGGCTTCACCGTCGTGGCGTACAACCGCACCGCCGCCCGGGTGGACGAGTTCCTGGCGCAGGAGGCCCGG
>DASTJE010000134.1:0-6748 GCA_035716845.1 Burkholderiaceae bacterium | reverse complement strand
GTGGCGCCGGTGAAGTCGTCGGCGATGCAGCCGAGCCTGAGCGTCACACCGCCACCCTCCCCTGGCTCAATCCTCGTCGTGGAAGGCCTCGTCGCGCTTGGCCTTGATCGAGGGCAGCATCACGATCACGATCATCGCCAGGGCCGCCAGCAGCAGGCCGGCCGACAGCGGTCGGGTGGCAAGGTGGTCCAGTCGCCGCGCGACAGCAGCAACGCACGCCGCAGGTTCTCCTCCATCATCGGCCCGAGGATGAAGCCCAGCAGCAACGGTGCCGGCTCGCAGCCGAGCTTGTAGAACACGTAGCCCACCACCGCGAAGAGCGCGCCCATGTAGACGTCGAACGGATTGTTGTTCAGCGTGTACAGGCCGATGCAGCAGAAGGCCATGATGGCCGGGTACAGCAGGCGGTACGGCACCGTCAGCAACTTGATCCAGATGCCGATCAGCGGCAGGTTCAGGATGATCAGCATCAGGTTGCCGACCCACATCGATGCGATCAGGCCCCAGAACAGCTGCGGGTTGCTGGTCATCACCTGTGGGCCGGGCTGGATGCCCTTGATCGTCATCGCGCCCACCATCAGCGCCATCACCGCGTTGGGCGGGATGCCCAGCGTGAGCATCGGGATGAACGAGGTCTGCGCGCCGGCGTTGTTGGCACTCTCGGGGCCGGCCACGCCGCGGATGTTGCCCTGGCCGAAGGGCACCTCGCCCGGGCGCATGCGCATCTTCTTCTCGACCGTGTAGGCCGCGAAGGCCGCGAGCAGCGCGCCGCCGCCGGGCAGCACGCCCAGCAGCGAACCCAGGCTGGTGCCGCGCAGGATCGCCGGGAACGCGTTCTTCAAATCCTCCTTGGTGGGCATGATGCCCTTGACGTCCTTGGTGAAGACCTCGCGGTGCTCGGCCGGCTTGCCCAGGTTGGCGATGATCTCGCCGAAGCCGAACACGCCCATCGCGATGGTGACGAAGCCGATGCCGTCGGTCAGCTCCGGGATGTCGAAGCTGTAGCGCGGCACGCCCGAGATCACGTCGGTGTTGATCTGCCCCAGCAGCAGGCCGAGCAGGATCATTGCGATGGCCTTGACCAGCGAGCCCGAGGCCAGCACCACCGCGCCGATCAGGCCCAGCACCATGAGCGAGAAGTACTCGGCGGGGCCGAACTTGAAGGCCAGTTCGGTCAGCGGCGGGGCGAAGGCGGCGATGATGATGGTGCCCACGCAGCCGGCGAAGAAGGAGCCCACGCCCGCCGCGGCCAGCGCCGGGCCGGCCCGGCCTGCGCGCGCCATCTTGTAGCCGTCGATCGCGGTCACCACCGAGCTCGACTCGCCCGGCACGTTGATCAGGATCGCGGTCGTCGAGCCGCCGTACTGCGCACCGTAGTAGATGCCGGCCAGCATGATCAGCGCCGGCGTCGCGTCCAGCGCGTAGATCGACGGCAGCAGCATCGCGATCGTGGCCACCGGCCCGAGGCCGGGCAGCACGCCGATCAGGGTGCCCAGCACCGCACCGCCGAAGGCGTAGAGCAGGTTCTGCAGCGTGAAGGCGACGCCGAAGCCGAGCGCCAGGTTGTTCAACAGGTCCATGGGGTGCTCCGGCTCAGCCCGCGATGAAGGCGGGCCACAGGGGAATCGTCAGCTTCAGGCCGACGATGAAGATGAGCCAGCTGCCCACGGTCAGGATGGCCGCGTTGGCCAGCGCCTCGCCCCAGTGGAATTCGTCGCCGGCCATGGCCGCGACGATGACGAGGATCGGCAGCCCGATCACCATGCCCAGGTGCGGCAGCGCCCAGCCGAACACGGCCACCGAACCAGTGATCCAGAGCAGCGGACGGAAGGCCCAGTCGCCGATCTTCTCGCCGTCCTCGGTCTCGATCGTCAGCGCCTCGAAAAGAGTGAAGGCGCCCAGGATGGCGAGCAGGATGCCCAGCCCGAACGGGAAGTAGCCCGGGCCCGGGCGGGCCGAACTGCCGAAGCTGTAGTAGGTGGCACCCCAGGCAAAGCCCAGGCCCACGACGACGAACATCAAGCCCGACCAGAAGTCGCGCTCGCTCTTGATCTTCATGTTCTCTTGCCTCCTGCCGGTTGACCGGCCCGGACCATTCTAGGCAGCCCCCTCCGGGTGCCGGCTGTGGTTTCCACGTAAGCCGCGGCGGCCCTCACCCCAGGGCCTGCACGAGGCGCAGCCACTTGCGCGCCGGCAAGCCGCACAGCGCCTCGACGCCGCGCGCGCGGTCGAGCAGCGTGGCGCGATCGGGCACCTCCACGCCGCGTGCCGCCACCACCACGGTGTTGCCTTCGCGCGTGGGCCGCACGCGCCAGACCTGGTCGCGGCCGAAGGCATGCGCGATGCGCGCCGCGCTGGCCTCGAAGCTGGCGTGGCGACCGAACAGGTTGACCGTCATCACGCCGCCAGGCGCCAGCACGCGCCGGCAGTCGGCGTAGAAGGCGGCACTGTCGATGACCGGCGCAGCCGCCTCGTGGTCGTAGAGGTCGACGTTGAGCACCTGCGCCACCGCTGCATGGGCAGGCTCCGCGGCCCAGGCGCCCGCGTCGGCCTGCACGAGGGCCAGCCGCGGATCGTCCAGCGGCAGTCGGAAGGCCTGGTGGCCCGCGGCGATCACGCCCGGGTTGAGCTCGACAGCAGTGACGCGGTCCATGCGCAGCACGCCGTGGCAGAAGCGCGTGAGCGAGCCCGCCCCGAGCCCGAGCTGCACCGCGTGGCCGTGCGCCACGTCGGCACGGTCGCGCCACAGCATCCACACCATCATGCGCTGCACGTACTCGAGCACCAGCGCCTGCGGCTTGCGCAGCCACATGGCGCCCTGCACCCAGGGCGTGTCCCCCAAATGCAGGTAGCGCACGCCCTGGTGCTCCGACAGCGTGACCTCGGGCAGGCTCGGCATCACGGCACCCCGGCCGCCTCGAAGACGGCGCGCCACGCCTCGCGTTTGCGCTCGAACGACCAGCTCGCATTGGCCGGGCTGGTCGAGGGCAGGCGGTGCACCGGCAGGCCCAGGGTACGCGTGAGGCGCATCGCGCGCGCGGACTCGCCGCCGTTGTGCGCGATCGCTCGCAGCGACGGCAGGCGCACCACGAGCGCGGCGAGGTCGTTGGGCTCGGCCGCCTCGATGGCGCTGTCGAGGCTGCCCTCGCGCACGCAGCTCGCATACACGTCCCAGACCGCCAGCCGGTGGCGCTGCGCCGCGGCCACGCGCCGCGGGTACGGCGCGTCCGCCAGGTCGACCGACCAGAGTGCGCCCAGCAAAGGCCAGAACTGGTTGCGCGGGTGCGCGTAGTACTGGCGCGCCGCCAGCGACGCCGCACCCGGAAAGCTGCCGAGCACGAGCAGGCGTGGCGCGTCACCCACCAGAGGCGGCAGGCCCAGCAGCCTCGCCGGTTTGGCGCCCCGGCGTGCGCCCGCTGCGCTCACGACGCCACCGATGCGCCGGTCAGCGCGGCCAGGCGCGGCAGCGCCGCATGCGCGTTGGCACTCGTGCGCGCCGCCGTCTCCGCCAGGCTCCAGCCGCGCAGTGCGGCCAGCGTCTGCGCGATGCGCGGCAGTTCGGCCGGCTCGTTGCGCGAAGGGCTGCGCTCGCCGCGGTGTTCGGCCTGCACGTACAACCACTGCGGCGGGATGTCCGGCGCATCGGTCTCGAGCACCGGCACGCGGGCGTCGACGCCCGCGGCCAGACGACGGATCTGCTGCGCCCGCTCGAAGGTCATCGCGCCGCCGAAACCCAGGCACAAGCCGAGCTGCGCGAACTGCGACGCCTGCTGCTCGCTGCCATTGAAGGCATGCGCGATGCCGCCGCCGACCTCGATGCGCCGCAACCCGGCCAACAGGGCGTCGGCCGAGCGCCGCACGTGCAGGATCACCGGCAGGCCATGGCGGCGCGCCAGTCGCAGCTGGGCCTCGTAGAAGCGCTCCTGGCGCGGGCGATCCAGGCCTGGAACGAAATGGTCGAGGCCGATCTCGCCCACGGCCACCAGGCGCGGATCGTCGCGGTGGCGCTGCAGCGCGTCGGCCAGGCGCTCCAGGTCGGCATCGTCTGCGGCATCGACGTACAGGGGATGGATGCCCAGCGCGTAGGCCAGTCCGTGCTCGTGCGCGAGCCCGCGAACGGCGTCGAAGCCGGCGACCGAGACCGCCGGCAGCACCTGCATCGACACGCCGGCCGCCCGCGCCCGCGCGAGCACGGCGCCGCGGTCGGCGTCGAACTCGGCCGCATCGAGGTGGCAGTGGCTGTCGATCCAGGGCATGGCGACCATTCTGATGCACGCCCCGCGCACGCGTGCTAACGTGCAGGCGCCAACCGGAACGGCGGCAGGAGACCCGGCATGCGGCGACCCCCTCTGTACAGCACTCCGCGGCGCGGCGCGCCCGCCGCAGCGCCGCGCGACATGCACGCGGGGGCTGCACCGGCCGCGCCCGATGCCCCGTCCGCCCCGCCGGCGGCGCCCGTCGGGGCATCGCACCGCCGCGGCCTGCGCCGCGCCCTGCTCGGTGTCGGCCTGCTGGCCGTGCTGGCCGGCGCGTGGCAAGTCATGCCCCCGATGCCGCGACCGCTGACCCAGAAGGAACTCGACCGCGCGGTGCTGCACACGCTGGCCAACCATCCGCTGCCCGCGCCGGCGGCGCAGGCATTCGAGGCGGTGCGCGGCTCGGTGGTCAAGGTGATCGGCTATGGCGATCCCGACAGCGCGCGGCACAAGGCCGCCAAGGATGCCCCGCGCCCCGCCAAGCCCGAAGGCAAGGACAAGCCGCCGTCGCGCGAGGGCGGCGCCGAGGGCGACGATCCTGACGAGCGCGGCATCGGCACCGGCGTGGTCATCGTCGACAACGGCACCATCCTCACCAACCTGCATGTCGTGTACGGCGCCAAGCGCATCAAGGTCGTGTTCGCCGACGGGCTGGAGGCCGACGCCGACATCGTCGGACTGCAGCCGCAGAACGACCTGGCGGTGCTCAAGGCGCGCAAGATCCCCGACGACCTGCAGGCCGCCACGATGCGCTCGACGGCCGACCTGCGTCCCGGCGACCGCGTCACCGCGGTGGGCTTTCCGTTCGGTCTCGGCCCCTCGGTGTCGCACGGCGTGGTGTCCGGCCTGAAGCGCGAGTTCCGCTCGCCCGAGGGGCAGAAGATCCTGACCAACCTGATCCAGTTCGACGCCGCCGCCAACCCCGGCAATTCGGGAGGGCCGCTGGTCACCGACGACGGCGCGGTGGTGGGCATCGTCACCGCGATCTACAACCCGACGCAGGAGCGCTTCTTTGTCGGCATCGGTTTCGCGGTGCCGATCGAGAACGCCGCCCAGGCGGCGGGAATGCCGCCTTTCTGAGACCCGGCGGGCACGCCCCCTTTCCTGACCCTGGAGCCCTTCCCATGAGCGATCGCATCGGCGCCTCGCAGTCCGGCACCCTGATGGAACAACTGCTGTACGAAGTCAAGCGCGTCGTCGTCGGCCAAGACCGCTTTCTCGAGCGCGTGCTGGTGGCGATGCTGGCGCAGGGCCACCTGCTGGTCGAGGGCGTGCCGGGGCTGGCCAAGACCCTGACGGTCAAGACGCTGGCGCGCTCCTTCTCCGGCACCTTCCGGCGCATCCAGTTCACGCCGGACCTGGTGCCGGCGGACCTGGTGGGCACGCGCGTGTACAACCAGAAGAGCGGGGAGTTCAGCACCACGCTGGGCCCGGTGTTCACGCACCTGCTGCTGGCCGACGAGATCAACCGCGCGCCGGCCAAGGTGCAGAGCGCCCTGCTCGAGGTGATGCAGGAGCGCCAGGTGACGATCGCCGGCGAGACGCACCGCGTGCCCGAGCCCTTCCTCGTGATGGCCACGCAGAACCCGATCGAGACCGAGGGCACCTACCCGCTGCCCGAAGCGCAGGTCGACCGCTTCATGATGAAGGTGCTGGTGGGCTACCCGAGCGAGGACGAGGAGTTCGTGATCGTCGAGCGCGGCATCGGCGCGCCGATCGAGATCGCCACCGTGATGAACACCGAGCAGCTCGCGCAGGTGCAGCGGGAGTGCCGCGCGGCGTACATCGACCCGGCGCTCATCACCTACGCGGTGCGCCTGGTGTCGGCCACGCGCGACCCGGCCAAGGTGGGGCTCGCGGACCTGGCCAAGTACGTCGCCTTCGGCGCCAGCCCGCGCGCCACGCTGTGGCTGATCGAGGGCGCGCGGGCGCTGGCCTACCTGCGCGGGCGCACCTATGCGCTGCCGGAGGACCTGCTCGACCTGGTGCCCGACGTGCTGCGCCACCGCATCACGCTCACCTACGAGGCGCTGGCCGACGGCGTCACCCCGGATTCGCTGATCGCGCGCATCGTCAAGGCGCTGCCGGCCCCGGCCAGGCCGCTGGCGAGCGAGGCGCCGCGGGCCGCGCAGGCTTGAACGACACGCCACGATGGCCGGCGACGCTGCCCCCCTCACGCCGCCCCAGCTGCTGCAGAAGCTGGAGTGGACGGTGCTCAGGCGCCTGGACGGCGCGCTGCAGGGCGACTACCGCACGCTGCTGCGCGGCCACGGCGTCGACCTGGCCGACCTGCGCGAGTACCAGTTGCACGACGACGTGCGGCACATCGACTGGAACGTGACCGCGCGCGTGTCGGTGCCGCATGTGCGCCAGTTCACCGAGGAACGCGACCTGACCGCCTGGTTCCTGCTCGACCTGTCGCCGTCGATCGACTTCGGCTCGCAGCGCCGCAAGCGCGAGCTGTCGGAGGCCTTCGTCGCGGTGATGGCCAG